>JBGCDE010000029.1:0-47079 GCA_045105115.1 Pseudomonadales bacterium
TCGAGCTCCCGGAGCGTATGAACTGCCGTTGCTAGCCAGCAAAGTCGCTGCGAAAGATGGTTATGATGCAATCATTGCGCTGGGCGCGGTAATCCGTGGCGGAACCCCTCACTTTGAGTATGTATCTGGCGAGTGTGTAAAAGGACTTGCTCAGGTAAGCCTGGATTCCGGTATTCCTGTTGCCTTTGGTGTGTTGACCGTAGATTCTATTGAGCAAGCGATTGAGCGCGCTGGCACTAAAGCGGGCAATAAAGGCGAAGAAGCGGCGTTGTCAGCGCTGGAAATGGCCAGCCTGCTCAGCAAAATCTAACAGTCTTAAAGCTCTCATGTCAGATAAAAGCCATCAGCGGCACATAGCTGCTCGTAAGCAGGCGCGCCATTATGCCACGCAGGCTCTGTACCAATGGCACATGGCCGGTGCGCAGTGCAGTGAAATTGAATCGGAGTTCATCGACGATTACGATCTCTCCAAGACAGATCTCGATTATTTTCGCGAATTGCTGCGTGGCGCCGTGCACAATTCACAAGCGTTGGAGCAAGTGCTTGGCGACTGTCTTGACCGCAAAGTCTCTGATTTAGACATTGTTGAGCTCGCGTTACTCAAAGTGGGTGCGTTTGAGTTGCAAGAAAAAATTGATGTACCGTACAAAGTTGTGATCAACGAGTACGTGAACTTAGCCAAAAAATTCGGTGCTACCGACAGCCACAAGTACGTCAATGGCGTATTGGACAAGCTGGCAGAGTCATTGCGACCTGTTGAAACAGCGAACAAGGCGCGATGACAGCAGAGTTCGAGCTGATAAAAAACTTTTTTTCGGATCTCGACTTGGGCAGCCCGCAGTGTTTGCTAGGGGTTGGCGATGATTGTGCAATTCTCGAAAGCCCTCCGCCCGGGCAACATCTTGCGATATCAACCGATACATTAAATGCAGACGTTCATTTTCCGGCTAACGCCAAAGGTGAATGGGTCGCAAGTCGTGCACTGCGCAGCAATATCAGTGATTTGGCCGCGATGGGGGCTGTGCCACATGGTTTTACTTTAGCGCTGAGTCTGCCGGCGGTTGATTCGCAATGGATGCAGTCGTTTGCTCAAGGCTTGCATGCAACCGCAAAGGAATATGCGCTACCGCTTATAGGGGGTGATACTACGTCGGGAGCCTTGTCGCTCACAGTAACTGTTATTGGCTGTGTTGACCCCGCGCAGGCCTTGCGCCGTGACGGCGCGAAGCTTAAAGATGGCATTTATGTTGATGGGTCATTAGGCGATGGAGCCGCTGCATTGCAGTTGATAGAACAAGATGCACTAAAGGAAGGCAGTTATCTGCATAAGCGATTTTACGCACCCCATGTGAACACAATTCTCAGCCAAAAATTATGTGCTTATGCGCATGCAGCGATTGATGTGTCTGATGGATTGCTAGCTGATCTTGGGCATATACTGACGGCTAGTAAGGTAGGAGCAGAAATCGACGTAGATTGTCTGCCTGTTTCTGAGGGCGCGCAATCTGTCGCGAGCAATAGTGATGTATGCAGATCATGGGCACTGACAGGTGGAGACGACTATCGCTTATGCTTCACAATGCCCGATGAGTTCGCAAATTCGAAGTTGCTATCCGAGTTTGATTTACGTCGCATCGGACAAGTTAATGACTCAGAAACGTTGCAGCTTCGCGATCGTAAAGGTCGATTGCAATTAGCCCCGTTGAAAAAAGGCTTCCAACACTTTTCCAGTCATGCAGGTTTTGATGTCCTATGAACGGACTGCCAACGTTTAGTGAACTCTGTCGGAAACCCGTTTTGTTTTTTGCGCTTGGTTTTGGCTCTGGCTTGATGCCTAAGGCGCCTGGAACCTGGGGTAGTTTGCTAGCACTTGTCTTGTATTGCCTGGTTTTCCCAAACTTGGCGTTGAATTGGGCGGTCGTTTTGTTGTTGGTTTCCTTTGTCGTTGGCATCTGGTTTTGCGGGGCTGCTGCAACTGAATTGGGTGCCCACGACCATGGCGCGGTAGTATGGGATGAGTTTGTTGGGCAGTGGATGGTGGTGCTTTATTTGCAGCGTGTTAGCGAGCTTTCTTTATTGTCGTGTTTATTGATTGGCTTCGTACTTTTTCGACTGTTTGATATTGTGAAGCCCTGGCCTATTCGTTGGTTTGATCGCAATGTTCATGGTGGCCTGGGTGTTATGCTGGATGATGTGCTGGCCGCATTAATGGCCATCGGCGTGGTATTTCTGTTTGGATATCTTGGTTGGATGGGAATTTTTTAGCATGAATCAAGGCGTAAAATCATTGCTCGTGATAGGGCTGTTGGCGTTGATGCTGATTGTACAACGTCTTTCTCCAGACGAAGAAACCAGTGCAAGTCCAGTACCGGCAGGGCAATCGCTCGCTGTTGGCCAGGTGATTGAAGGTAAAACAGATCGTGTTGTTGATGGCGACAGCCTTTATCTGCAAGGGCATAAAAAACAGGTTCGCCTGTGGGCCGTTGATGCGCCGGAAACAAGTGAAGCGGGCTACAAATCAGCGCGCGCTCAGTTAGAGAAGCTGGCGCTTGGTGAGCATTTACGCTGCCACATACAAGACATAGACAAATACGGCCGCACTGTGGCACGTTGTGAAGACGAGAAAGGTAGGGACCTTAATCGAGCGATGTTGGCGAGTGGTGCTGCGCAGGAATATTGTCGCTGGTCGAAGAATTTTTATGGGTATTGTTAGTAATCAGTTGTCTGCAGGAGTTAGAAGCAATGAGTAAGTACGATATTTATGGCATTGGTGCCGCGTTGGTTGATACGGAAATTGAGGTGAGCGATGATTTTCTGCAGAGCGCTGGGGTAGAGAAAGGTGTGATGACGCTGGTTGACGAAGCGCGCCAGTTTGAATTGCTTGAGCATCTGCATGCGCATATTGAAGACTCGCGTCGTGCCAGCGGTGGCTCTGCGTGCAATAGCATCATTGCGAGCAGCTATTTTGGTAGCAAAGCGTTTTATTCTTGCAAGGTGGCAGCCGATGACAATGGTAGTTTTTATCTGTCAGATTTAAACGATGCGGGTGTTGGGCATAACAAGAACGCCAATGAAGCGCAGGGAATCACAGGTAAGTGCTTGGTGATGATCACACCCGATGCAGAGCGAAGTATGAATACTTTTTTGGGCATCAGTGAGCATCTGTCTGATGCTGAACTGGATGAGCAAGCGCTGTTGGATTCTCAGTATGTCTATATAGAAGGCTATCTGGTTACATCGTCGACCGGTCGAGCCGCTGCCGTTAAAGCGCGTGAGCTGGCAGAAGCAAATGGTGTCAAAACTGCGCTAAGTTTGTCTGACCCGTTTCTAGTCGATAGCTTTCAGGAAGGTTTGCGTGAAATGCTGGGCAGCAAAGTGGATCTGTTATTTTGCAATGAGGCTGAGGCCATGAGCTGGGCTGGCACTGATACCCTGGATCAGGCCGTTGATAGCTTGTTAAATGACGCAAGCCTGGTGGCTGTGACGTGTGGTGCCGAAGGCGCGCTTATATGTGATTCACAGCAGCGATTGAAAATAGCACCGAACACCGTTAAAGCCGTTGATACCAATGGCGCTGGTGACATGTTTGCAGGCGCATTTTTGCACGCGCTGTGTGCCGGTTGGTCATTGCAGCAAGCTGGCGATCTGGCCAGTCTTGCATCGGCACGTGTTGTGTCAGGCTTTGGTCCCAGGCTAGATGCTGCAGAACATGCTGAGATACTAGCCGCTATTAAATGAGCAGCGTTTAGTTCAGTAGGCTGCTCAGCTGCGTTGATACAGTGAGTGTCTCACCCTGATCAAACTGCAGGGTGAGCTCCACCGTCTGGGGTTGAGTTGGAGGGTCTCCGTCCGCTCGGATTGTGTAAACAGGCTGTAGTCCAAATAGCATTAAATGCGCGCCGCCAGATTTCAAAGCGGTATCTGAATTCGCAGCGATAGGCAGTGATGAGCGCTTTATCATTCGCATCCGTCCCTCGCTGTGCTGGTGCTCATGAATCTCAATGCGATTCGCATAGGCGCTGCTGGCGCTAAGCAATACCCGGTCTTCGCGGCCTTTGTTATGAATAGTCAGATAGGCAACGGTTATGTCGCGACCGGCAACGGGTTCGCGAACTATTGGGTTTTTTACTGAG
The DNA here is from genome assembly GCA_045105115.1 of Pseudomonadales bacterium. Classification (GTDB taxonomy): domain Bacteria; phylum Pseudomonadota; class Gammaproteobacteria; order Pseudomonadales; family JAUIET01; genus JAUIET01. The sequence goes on from JBGCDE010000029.1 coordinate 4,134, forward strand.
AGGCCAAGCGCTGTTACCGTCTCCATGGTGTCGGTCGCTAATTCAGCGGAATTGTTTGGTTCGACACCGCACGCCGAAAGCAGCAACAATGCACTCAATGCAATGCTTTTTAGGGCCAGGGGATATTTGTCCATTTTTTTGCCTGTTAATCTGTATCGATGGTCTGTGAATTTGCGCGACAAGTCGAACTTTTGCCGCTAAACAGAGACCAAGTCTACAGTCACTGCAGAGTTCGCTGCACTATACTATTCGGCTCTGGCAACGCTATCAACTGTCTCCGCTCATGGGTGATTATCATCGCTAAGTTCACTACCATCGAAATACGTATCCCAAGCCTTTGTATTTTGCTTGCTGCGCTCATCGCAGCCATTGCATTTGTAAGCTCTGCGGTCTCTGCACAAAGCGTCAAGCAAGACCCTTTTTCCTCGGCGTTGATTTCACAAGCCGATGATTTTTTGCCGGTCGATCAAGCTTATCAATTATTAGTTGAAGGCAGTAAAAACGAGACGGTGGATTTTAGCTGGGCAATAGCTGAGGGCTATTACTTGTATCGTCACGCCTTCGCAGCGAAATCACACGCGAAAGATGATTCTGAATCAGAACTGGCTATGGATATTCCTGCTGGCAAAGCCAAAACCGATGAGTATTTTGGTGATGTAGAAGTGTATTACCACAACGCGATGGCAACAGTGAGCGTTCCCTCTGGCGATGCCAGGTTGAGCATTCGCTATCAAGGTTGCGCAGATGCGGGTTTGTGTTATCCGCCAAAAACGCGCTATTTCGAGCGCATCGCCGGCCAAGGTTTTATGGAAGTAGACAGTTTTTCCACAGGTGCCGGAGCCAACAGCTCGCTCAAACAAGCAGTCTTACCCGCGTCAGATGGCGAAACCTCTTTCTGGGCAATGGCTTTATTTGCTTTTTTGGGCGGCGCAATTCTCAACTTAATGCCTTGTGTGTTTCCTGTGTTGGCCTTGAAAGTGCTTGGTCTGGTCAACGCAAGCTCGGTGTCCTTGCGCGAGCAACGCGCGCATGGTTTGAGTTACACCGCCGGTGTGGTGGCGTCATTTCTGGCAATGGCGGGGCTGTTGCTGGCATTACGTGCAGCAGGCGAAGCCTTGGGGTGGGGTTTTCAATTGCAAACGCCCTGGCTGGTTGCGCTGCTGGTCTATTTGTTTTTTGCATTGGGTTTAAGCATGTCAGGCTTTGTTGAGTTCGGCGCCAGTTGGGCGGGCGTTGGCCAGCAGCTAACAGAAAAAAGTGGTCACAGTGGTTCGTTTTTTACCGGTGTGTTAGCCGTTGTTGTCGCAAGTCCCTGCACAGCACCGTTTATGGGTGCAGCTCTCGGCTTTGCCTTGGTGCAACCACCCATCATGGCATTAACAATCTTCGCGGCCTTAGGTTTGGGTATGGCGGCACCTTTCCTGCTATTAGTGGGTATTCCGGCCTTGGCGCGTGGCCTGCCAAGACCAGGTGCCTGGATGAATACCTTTAAAGAGTGGATGGCTATCCCCCTGTTCATCACAGCAATTTGGTTAATTTGGGTGGTTGGCAGGCAAACCGGTGTGAATGGAATGGCTTTGGTGCTGTGCGGTTGCGTCTTGATCTATATGGCGCTGTGGTTTTGGCAGGCAGGAAGTCTCGCTAAGCGTGCAGCCGCTGTCATTGCACTAATACTGGCGATAGCGGCATTAGCCGGGCCTTGGTTGCAGCAGCGTACCGAGCCAACAGCCAGCGCTGGCAGCGTTTACTCAGCCGAGCGAGTGCTAGAGCTGCGAGCATCAGGTAAGCCCGTATTTGTGAACTTTACCGCTGACTGGTGTATTACATGTCTAGCCAATGAGCGTGTGGCCTTGTCGCAAGACGCTGTGCTAAGTGCGTTTAGAGACGGCAATGTCGCCTACCTAAAAGGCGATTGGACGAACAGTGACCCCGCTATAACCGAAGTGTTGGCACAGTACGGACGAAGCGGTGTGCCTCTGTACTTATTGTTTCCAGCAGATCCTTCCGCACCAGCGACGGTTCTACCGCAAATTCTAACAACCGACATCGTGTTAGGCGCTCTGCATCGTTTGAAGCAAGAAAAGTAAGCCGGCGCTGACTATTTTATCGGCAAAATGCCGGTAAAATCCGTTTTTGTGTGGACAACGTCGTCGAATAAGCAATAAACTCTTATCTGTTTCGCATTTGGCCGATAATAACTTTTTATAAATCCCGGGTACTCGTGCAGCGCAGATAACGATACTTGGGCTTTTGGCTGAACACCGCAAACCCCGTAACAAGACCCACCGCGAGAGAGCAACCATGGATATACGAAAAGTCAAAAAGCTCATTGAACTACTCGAAGAGTCCAACATCGATGAGTTAGAAATTCACGAAGGTGAGGAATCTGTTCGCATTAGTCGGCATGCGAAACAAGCGGCTGTATACCCGGCCGCTGCCCAAGTAGCCGTCAGTGCGCCACCCCCCCCTGCGCCAGCGGCGGCCGCCCCGGCAGAGTCTGCGACCGCAGCACCTGCACCAGGGCGTGCGATTAAATCACCGATGGTAGGTACTTTTTACCGCTCACCGTCACCGGGCGCAAAATCATTTGTTGAAGTGGGGCAGACCGTGTCAGTGGGCGATGTGGTTTGCATTGTTGAAGCAATGAAAATGATGAACCAGATAGAGGCAGACAAAGCCGGTGTGGTTGAGGCCATTTTGGTGGAAGACGGCGAGCCAATCGAATTTGATCAGGACTTGATAGCCATATCGTGACGATGCTCCAAGCGTAGTCCTACCACCCACACATAAGGCGAACGGCAAAGAGTCATGTTAGAAAAACTGGTAATAGCCAATCGAGGCGAGATAGCGCTTCGCATATTGCGAGCGTGCAAAGAGCTTGATATTCCTACTGTAGCAGTGCACAGCAAGGTTGATGCAGACTTAATGCACGTACGACTTGCAGATGAGGCAGTATGTATTGGCCCAAATGCTTCTGCAAAAAGCTACCTGCATATTCCGGCAATTATCGCCGCTGCCGAGATTACCGATGCAGCGGCTATTCACCCAGGCTATGGTTTTCTCGCTGAAAATGCGGATTTTGCAGAGCAGGTTGAACGCAGTGGCTTCGTGTTTGTTGGGCCATCAGCCGACGTTATACGAATGATGGGCGACAAAGTGTCTGCTATCAAATGCATGCAAGCGGCCGGTGTGCCGACCGTTCCTGGTTCAAATGGACCTATCACTCAAGATACCGACCGTACGCTGCGTATAGCCAGCGATATTGGTTATCCTGTCATCATCAAAGCAGCATCTGGTGGTGGCGGGCGCGGCATGCGTGTTGTTCACCAGGAAAGTGAGTTATTGAATTCAATAGATTTGACGCGCTCAGAAGCAATGGCTGCTTTTGGTGACGCTACGGTGTACCTGGAAAAATTCTTGCAGAACCCGCGTCACGTTGAAATCCAGGTGTTAGCCGACGGCAAAGGCCATGCCGTACACCTGGGGGATCGGGATTGTTCTTTGCAGCGCCGCCACCAAAAGGTATTGGAGGAAGCACCAGCGCCGAATATTGAAGAAGAAGCCCGGGCTAAGGTGGCAGCTTCCTGCGCGCAGGCCTGTCTGGACATAGGGTACCGCGGAGCGGGTACCTTCGAGTTTTTGTACGAAGATGGCTGTTTTTATTTTATCGAAATGAATACCCGCGTGCAGGTTGAGCACCCTGTTACCGAAATGGTGACAGGTATCGATATTGTGAAAGAACAACTCAGTATCGCGGCTGGCAATTCCTTATCTTTCACCCAGGACGACGTGCGCATAAAAGGTCATTCTATTGAGTGCCGGATTAACGCAGAAGACCCGGATACTTTTATGCCAAGCCCGGGTAAAGTTGAGCAATATCATCCGCCTGGCGGCAGCGGTGTGCGTGTCGACTCGCATTTATACAGTGGCTACTCTGTGCCGCCTTACTACGATTCGTTGGTGGCGAAAGTGATAGCAACGGCTGACACTCGCGAAGCCGCACTGAAGCGCATGGGCATTGCGCTTGAGGAAATGGTAGTGCATGGCATAAGCACCAATATTCCGTTACAGCAGATGTTGGTGACTGATGAAGGCTTTCGCGAGGGCGGTGTAAACATCCACTATCTGGAGAAAAAGCTGGGTCTGGCATAGGGAACAGGGTAAGTGAGCGCTTACTTACAGCTGGAGTTCCTGCTTAGCGCCGATGACCTGGACCTAACAGAGGCAGCGTTGTTTGAGCTGGGCGCACATGCTGTGACCTTGCTTGACGCAGAAGATCAGCTGCTTGTGGAGTACGAACGTGGCGAAAATCCTGTGTGGAATAGCATGCGGGTGCTGGCACTGTTTGATCTGGATGCTGACCTGGATTCTTTGCGGGCTGAATTAGCCTTGGTGCTTGGACCGCCGGGTGGTGGCGCATGGCAGCTTACCTTCTTGGCAGACCAGGACTGGCATCGAGCTTGGATGGATCGTTTTGAACCTCTCCATTTTGGCCAACGATTGTGCGTATGCCCTACGTGGCATAAAGTGCCAGAGCAGTGCAGTCACCCCATTTTGTTGGACCCGGGTACCGCTTTTGGGACGGGTACGCACGCAACAACCGCGATGTGTCTACGGTGGTTAGACGGCCGGGAATACGACGGACAAACCGTCGTTGATTTTGGTAGCGGTTCTGGAGTGCTTGCAATTGCCGCAGCGCTATTGGGCGGTAAGCGCGTCGTTGCGATTGACAATGATCCTGATGCCGTCACGCACTCGCTAGAGAATATGCAGCGAAACCAGCTTGATATGGAGCGCTGCACGGTTCACCTGGATACAAATTATCCAGATCTTCGAGGTGAAACCGATTTGCTGATTGCCAATATACTGGCTGCACCGTTGGTGCGACTCGCGCCCCAATTATGTGAATTGTTAGCGCCGGGCGGCCAGATACTATTGTCGGGTATACTGGAAGAACAGGTCGAATCAGTCATTGCCGCCTACAATGATATTATTCGTTTCGAGAAGCCCACCGTGCAAGACGGGTGGGTAATGCTCGTTGGACGCAACTCTAACTGCAACTCTGACTGCTAGAAAAAATGTAAGCACTCATGACTGAAATGATCAGCCAATGCCCGAAGTGCATGACTTCGTTCCGGGTTACTGAAGACCAATTGACGGTGGCCGGTGGCAAGGTGCGCTGTGGTTATTGCATGAACGTTTTTATGGGTCAGGATTATTTGATTAGTGGAGGCGAGCAAGGCATTGCCGACGAAGACGTGCTGCGTTCCCTGTTGGACGGTGATGGGACAGCAGCAGGCGAAGAGAGCATTGATCCGCCGCTTGCCAGCGGTATCGAGACACACCAGCAATACGATATCGACAGTGCACTTTCTGACGGTTTCGACAGCGTAACGCCCACTGATGAGCTTGGAACAGTTTCGTTCAGTGATGTCTCTCTTTATGACGAGCCACCGACAGACGAATCTACACGGGCATCTGCAGAAGTCTCACCGACTGTCGAGGATGATCTTGGGCTAGGCTCCCAGCCTTTATCTAAGGCGGCAGACAATCTGGAGTTAGCGAAAGATAGTAGCTCCACAAAAGAAGACTATTCCGTCTCCTTGGCCGACGATATTTTTAGTCAATCAGATACGCCTTCAGCGGTGGTCTCTGCTGATCTTGCAAACAGTGAAGCTGGTATTGCTTTGTCGCCAAGTGCCGATTTAATCGAACCTGATTTAAGTCTTATTGAAGAGAATCTCAAGTTTGATGAAGACGATCTTCGTAATTCTACCGACGAAGATTGGGCCTTGGAATTGCTTGCGGAGTTGGAGGGCACTGGCAAGTACAAAGACAGTACCGATGCTAGTGATGCCTATGTAAAAGAGCTGTTAGCGGATACTGAAAGTACGCGACACGACGTCAACGAAGTATCAGATAGCTCTTCGGGCGGTCAAAAACATCGCACAGGATTGGGCTTTGAAGAAATTATCGTCGACGCTGTTCCTCCGTCAGAGGAAGATCTTGATGGCAAAAACAGCGCGACATCGGAACAAGCTGCGCCAAACGTAGAGGCAGGTCACGATACGTCAGTGCAAACACCTGCATCGCTTGAACCAGCGGCCAGTACCTCGCCATCAGAGTTTACGACCGAGTTCAGTAATGCCAATGCGGCACCTGCATTGGGAAAATCTGACTTAGACGATATCGAAATCATTGCTGAGTCAGACGTAGAGCCAGCAAAACCTGTTGAGTTGGAATCCGGCGGGTATCAAGACTCAGAAGCAACTGATTTGTTTGAAGACGCCTCTTCGGTTTATCAGCAGTCGCCTGAACCAGTTGCAGAGCAGGAGTCGGCGCCAGAGCCTGCACCTTCGGTTACGACGCAGGCCATTGATGACTTGATCAATGATGGTGGCGATGAGCAAAAGCGACGTAAAACCGATTTTCTTCCGCAAGACATAGATATCTCACGTTCGCCGGTCAATGCGGCGGCCTCCGACAAGTTTCTCGATTGGAAATGGATCGCGGGCTCGCTTGGTATGGTAGTTCTTATGCTGGCGCAATACAGCTATTTCTATTGGAATGATTTAACGGCGAGTGCGAGTACCCGCCCGATGTTTGCCGCAATGTGCAATGCACTTGGTTGCGAGTTGCCTCCGTACAGAAGTCTGCGAAATGTCAAAACCGATCAGCTCAGCGTTCGCAGTCATCCCGACTCCAAGACGGCACTGATTGTTGACATCATTCTGACTAATAAAGCTGAGCTGGCCCAGCCATTTCCAGTATTGCAGTTGACCTTCTTCGACATTAGAAGCCAGCCTGTTGCCACCCGTAAGTTCTTTCCAAACGAATATTTGGATGGTGAATTACGTGGTTTATCGTCTATGCCGAGCGATAACCCTATTCGTTTGGCGCTGGAAATCATGGACCCTGGAGCAGATGCGATTAACTACGAACTTAACCTTCTGCCGACCCTGTGACGTTCAATCCTTTGACAATTGGTAGCGTGGAACTGCCCAGCGCTGTAGTTCTGGCCCCAATGGCTGGTATTACTGATTTACCGTTTCGCCAGCTTGCCTATCGATATGGCGCGGGCATGGTGGTGGCTGAGATGCTGACGGCTGATAAGCGGCTCTGGAATAGTAGGAAGTCGCGTCTGCGACTAGCATTTGGAGACGACACTGGGCCTCGGGTTGTGCAGATAGCCGGTGGAGATGCGGCGATGCTGGCCGATGCGGCACGGCAAGTCGTCGATCTTGGTGCTGAAATTATTGATATCAATATGGGTTGTCCTGCGAAAAAGGTGTGCAATAAAGCGGCAGGCTCGGCATTAATGAAAGACGAGCGCCTGGTGGCCAAAATATTCGAAGAAGTGATTGCCAGTGTCGACGTTCCGGTCACCGTGAAAACGCGCACAGGCTGGAGTCCGGAACATAAAAATGCAGTAAGGGTGGCCGAGCTAGCTGAACTTTCCGGAATCTCGGCTATTACCATCCATGGTCGAACTCGAAGCTGTCGATTTCAGGGCGATGTAGATTATGAGTCTATAACGCGCGTCAAACAGGCTGTATCCATTCCTGTGATTGCCAATGGCGATATCGATAGCGCAGAAAAAGCCGAGCAAATTTTGATCAAAACAGGTGCGGATGGGGTTATGATTGGCCGTGCGGCCTTGGGTCAACCCTGGATAGCCGGAAATATCGCACAGTTCTTGCACAAAGGGTTACAATTGCGCTGCCCCAGTGTGCAGGATGTACGAAATTTGTTACTTGAACACTTGGCTAGTCTTCATGCATTCTATGATGAATTTCTAGGCACTCGAATTGCACGAAAACACGTCGCTTGGTATTTGCAACGTTTGCCGCATTCAGAGTCGTTTAGAAAGGAGTTTAATGGAATTAACTCTGCAGAAGAGCAAAAGCTGCGACTGGCAGAGTTTTTCGACATGAACAGGAAGAAACTAGAAGAGGGCTTTGCCGCATGAGTACCGATTATTTCCAGGGCCAGACCAATAGCCCACTTGCAACAGAAGAACCCATCGCTGAATTGAGTGACGCTGACCGCATCAAGCAGTTCCTGACGCAAGCGCCGGTTGAGCACGCTCAGACCTTGCGCGACAGTGTTGAAGTAGCGATGAACAACTACTTTTCTCACCTCGACGGCCAGCAGGTAACTGATGTTTACCAGATGGTACTGTCAGAAGTGGAAGCGCCTCTGCTGGAGTGCGTTATGAAATACACTCGAAATAACCAAACCAAAGCATCTGTTTTGCTTGGCTTGAATCGTGGCACGCTGCGTAAAAAGCTCAAGCAATACGGTTTGCTGTAAGCAAAATTGCAGTTTGTCGGCGCTTTGATAGTGCCGGCACAAAATACTGAAAGGCGCACTCCATTTGGGGTAGCGCCTTTTTTGTGCTCGTTCTGTGCTTCCTCTAACGGCAGATGCGGCAAGAACAGCGCAATGCGTGTTCATTTTACGGTATCATAAGCGCTGTATTCCCGCCCTTTAACACACTATTCGCTGTTGTAAGTAGACCCGTATGAGCACAAACCAAAATCGGCGTATCAGTCGCGCCTTGATCAGTGTATCCAATAAGGAGGGCGTGGTTGAATTTGCCAGCGCTCTGCGGTCATTGGGTATCGATTTACTCTCCACTGGTGGCACCTATCGATTGTTGCTTGATAACAACATAGAAGTTACTGAGGTTTCAGACTACACAGGCTTTCCAGAGATGATGGATGGCCGGGTGAAGACCCTGCACCCGAAAATTCATGGCGGAATTCTTGGTCGTCGCGACGTAGATGCGGCCGTGATGACCGAACACGGTATAGGTGCGATCGACCTGGTTGTGGTTAACCTCTACCCGTTCGAGCAAACAGTGGCCAAGCCAGACTGTGATTTGCCACTGGCCATCGAGAATATTGATATCGGCGGCCCTACCATGCTTCGAGCGGCAGCCAAAAACCACCGCTTTGTCGCAACAGTGGTAGAGCCGGCTACCTATGATGTAATCATTAGCGAATTGCAGGCTGGAAATGGCGAACTCAGTGACGATCGCCGTTTTGATCTTGCTGTCAAAACTTTTGAGCACACAGCAGCCTACGATGCGGCTATCGCTAATTATCTGGGCAAGCAAACAGCCGAGACCAATACTGAGTACCCGCGCACGTTTAGCACCCAGCTGCACAAGGTTCAGAATATGCGCTACGGGGAAAACCCACATCAAAGCGCTGCGTTTTATGTTGAGCGCGACGCCGCAGGCGACAGTATTGCGGCGGCAACTCAGCTGCAGGGGAAAGAGCTTTCATACAATAACGTAGCCGATACTGACGCAGCTCTAGAATGCGTGAAACAATTTGAGCAACCGGCGTGCGTGATTGTAAAACACGCCAATCCTTGCGGGGTTGCGCTGGGGGCAAACATACAGCGGGCTTATGAAAAGGCGTTTGCAACTGATCCAACATCTGCGTTCGGTGGCATCATTGCTTTTAATCGACCGCTGGATGCTACAACCGCCAGCCTGATCGTTGAACGCCAGTTCGTTGAAGTGATTATCGCCCCCGGTGTTGATCAAGAAGCGGCTGATATTGTGTCGGCCAAGAAGAATGTGCGGCTGCTGACTTGCGCGCAATTTGTAGCATCCGATAATGAGCTGGATTACAAACGAGTCAATGGTGGATTGCTATTACAACAACGCGATGCGGGTATGGTTGAGGTCAGTGATTTACAAATAGTCACCCAGTGTCAGCCAACTCAAGCGCAGCTTGCCGACTTATTGTTCTGTTGGAAAGTGGCCAAATTCGTCAAATCAAACGCCATTGTTTATGCGCTTGATGGGCAAACCATAGGTGTTGGTGCCGGGCAAATGAGTCGGGTGTACAGTGCTAAAATTGCGGCCATCAAAGCAGAAGATGAAAACCTGCAAGTGGCAGGGTCAGTCATGGCTTCGGATGCGTTTTTTCCGTTTCGTGATGGTATTGATGCAGCGGCACAGGCAGGAATAGCGGCCGTCATTCAGCCTGGCGGTTCAATGCGCGACGAGGAAGTCATTGCCGCAGCCGATGAAGCCGGCATGGCCATGGTGTTTACGGGCATGCGGCACTTCAGGCATTAGGGGACCACAATGAATATTCTTGTCATAGGTGGTGGTGGCCGTGAACATGCGCTGGCGTGGAAGCTGACGCAATCGCAGCAAGTCGACACCGTGTTTGTTGCGCCTGGTAACGCTGGCACCTCGACTGAGCCAGGAATTGAGAACATCGACCTGGCGGTTGATGACTTTGCCGCTCAGCTGGAGTTTGTGAAAGCCAATTCAGTGGGCCTCACTGTCGTAGGGCCTGAGCAACCGCTGGTTGACGGGATTGTTGATTACTATCAGCAGCATGAGCAGCGAATATTTGGGCCCAGTGCAGCGGCTGCACAACTGGAAGGATCGAAATCATTTACCAAAGACTTTCTCGCCAGAAATAATATTCCCACCGCCGCGTACGGGACTTTTGTTGATGCCGGGCTTGCCTGTGACTACCTGCGTTCGGTGAGTTTACCGATTGTGATTAAGGCTGATGGTCTCGCTGCCGGTAAAGGGGTGGTGATTGCTGAAACTCTGGAGCACGCTGAAGAAACCGTACGCGATATGTTGGCCGGCAATTCATTTGGTGATGCCGGTCGGCAGGTGGTCATCGAAGAGTTTATGCGCGGTGAAGAGGCCAGTTTCATAGCGGTGGTTGATGGTACCGATGTGTTGCCTTTCGCAAGTTCGCAAGACCACAAGGCAGCCTATGATGGGGACCAGGGCCCTAACACGGGTGGTATGGGGGCTTATTCGCCGGCGCCAGTAGTGACTTCTGAAGTGCACGAGCATGTAATGCGGGATATTATTCAGCCTACCGTAAATGCCATGGCGGCAGAGGGTAATCGCTATACAGGCTTTCTTTACGCTGGGTTGATGATCGATGAGTCTGGTAGTGCCAGAGTGGTTGAATACAATTGTCGATTCGGCGACCCGGAAACTCAACCGATCATGATGCGCATGCAGTCGGATTTGGCGCAATTGCTCAATAAATCACTGGATGGCGAGCTGAAGTCAGCCAACATTGAATGGACCGATCAAGTTGCAGTTGGCGTAGTCATGGCGGCTGGCGGCTACCCAGACAGTTATGACAAAGGTGATGTTATCGAGGGGCTGAGCGTGGCAGAGCAAGCTGCTAAGGTGTTTCACGCAGGTACGGTGCTCTCCGATGACGGAGAGCTAGTGACCAATGGCGGTCGAGTTTTGTGTGTGACGGCGCTGGGTGATGACGTAGCAAAAGCGCAGGCTAATGCCTATCTAGGTGTTGAGAGCATCACTTGGACAGGTGCTCAATTTCGCACAGATATCGCTTATCGAGCGATTGAACGTGAGCAGGCCTCCTCGTAGCAGCCTGTTGGACTAAGTTACATGCGAAAAGCGCCTTCAATAGCAACACTTTTTCTCTTATTGTTTGCTGTTGGCAGTTCTGCCGCACCCGTACTCAATTCCAAGTCTGAATACCTCAGTGAACCGATAGACAATTACATAGACGTGTTTTTTGACGACAGCGCCAGCCTGACGTTCGAAAAATTGTTTGAGCCTGAACATCAGCGAGAGTTTGCACCGCTAACGCTGGACAGAGCCGAGTTTGGTTTTACAGATGCTGCTGTATGGCTGCGCATGAGTTTACGAAACGAAACACCGGTTAGTGACAGGTTTTCTCTGCAATTCAGGCCAATAAACATCTCATCACTTGATGTGTTTGAAGCACCTTCCAAAACGGGGCAGGCGCCACATAAATTGTACAGTATGGATGACCGTCGACCGCACAGTCTTTATTCCGTAACACCGGGTCTTGTGGTCTCTCTGGGCTATTTCCAACCAGGCGAGCTAAAAACAATATACATTCGTATAACGTCTGAATACCCGATTAATTTGAATGCAGTTGTATTTTCCTCAGCATCCCAAGGCGTTGGTCTTGCGGCGGGCAATAGTTATAACACTTTTCTATTAGGTGGCCTGTGGGCCGCAGCCTTATTGCTGGCAGCCTGCGTTATCTATTCGCATGAGATTATTTTCGCTTACGGTGTTGGGTATGCTCTTGCAGTTATTGGTTACCTAAGAAGCGCTTGGGGTTATCCGGCTTTTCTCGTTTTTGGCGAAGCCCATTATCACGGAAAAGGCATCTACGCATTCGGGCTATTCATGTCGCTGTTTATGTTGCTGATGACGCGACGAATAATATTGGGTGCCAGGGTTTACAGAGGCATAAGCCGGCTTCTTGAATTCACAATGTTCATTAATGTTTGTGGCGTGGTTAGCCTGCTATTCCTTGATCCACAAGGCAGCTTCTATGTGTTCTATAGTATCCATGTTTTCAGTGCTGTTATGTGTCTGATCGCTGCTCTGCCTGCGTACACCGAAGAGCATAAAAACTATTTGCTGTTGTTTGTGATAGGACACGCCGTCACTTTACTGATTATTGTTGTCAATACACTGACAGCACTGGTGGACCTTTCCACCATTGTGTTAGGTAACCAGGTAATTGGTTCGGTTACTGTTTTAATGATGTTGGTGCATTTGGTCGCTATGGCCTTGTTTTATAACTTTTACCGCGAAGTTCGCTTGGCCACAGAATATCGCATTGCATTCAACGCTGATCTGGTGAGCAACCAAACCTCATTGCTTAGTAAGCTGACCCATGAAATTCGAACACCAATGGCTGGTGTGTTAGGCATGACGGAGTTGTTGCGCTCAACTCAGCTTACCGAAACACAAGCTGATTTCGCTGATAATATTGATCGTTCTTCACAAGAATTGCTGCATATTATTGATGATGTTACTGCCTTTGCTCATATTCAGAATGATAGCTTGCCAGTACAGAAGCAACCCTTTGGTTTGCTTGAAATGCTGGACGAGCTGATGCTTGCTTTCGGGCCAGAAGCGGAGCGCAAGAATATAGAGTTGGTTATGTATGTTGAGCCCGGTCAGGCTAACTACATCATTGGTGATCTGGTGCGTGTTAGGCACATTGTGGGCAATTTACTGAGCCATTGTATTGCTTGTCTTAGAGACGGCGAGGTTCTGGTGCGTGCAAGCGTTGAGTCAGAAAACCTCAAGTTGGTGGTTCAAGATAATGGGCCTGGGATCAGTGGTGAAGAGCTAGCCGAATTTTTCATTGAAGGTGAGGAATTAGGTAACCTTGTGCCACGCAATGGTGGTATCGGTTTGCCGCTGTCTAAGAAAATTGCAGAAGCGCTTGGTGGTATTTTAACGGTAAGCAGCGTGCTGAAAGAGGGAACACGATTCGAATTCACTCTTCCTGTCGAAGTGTCTGACAACCCACCTTCTGCGCCAATGAACGCTGAACGATTGAAGGATCTTCGTGTTCTCGTGGTTGATGACAGCGGCACGTATTGCAGTGTGATAGAGCAGCAAGTCCGTCACTGGGGTACGTATATAGATTCGTGCATGAGTGGCAGCGAAGCGCTTGCCCTGCTGCGCGCAAAGGAGAACATTGAACAGGCCTACCATGTTTTATTGGTGGATTACGCGATGCCTGGCATGAGCGGCTTGCAGTTGGCGGAGCGAATACAGACCGATGAACATATTCGCGAGCAAAATCTTATTATCATAATGCTCACCGGTGTTAATACTGCTCCGGACTTAGCCACTGCCTATAAGTCAGGAATTCGCAGAATTCTACACAAACCTCTAGGGTCAAAGGCGCTGCAGCAGGTGCTGCTCGAAGAACTTCAGCTTTCATCTGACCAAAGTGGCTCTGTAGCAGCACCCGCTGAACCTGATGCAGCGACCTTGCACAGTATCAAGGTGTTGTTGGCGGAAGATAACGACATCAGTGCGCGTGTCATAGAGCGCATGCTACACCGGATTGGTGTGAGTACGCAGCTTGCTGTAAACGGCGAAGAAGCGTTATTGGCGGTGCAAAGAAATCGATTTGATCTGGTGCTGATGGACTGTGAAATGCCGGTGATGGACGGCTTCGAAGCCACGGCACTGATACGCAGGTGGGAAGAAGAATCCGGGCGATCAAGAACTACTGTGGTTGCATTAACGGCGCATTTGCTTGAACAGCTGCAAGATCGTATTCATGCGGCGGGTATGGATGATCAAGTTTCCAAACCCTTGCGTATACACGAACTACAATCATTGTTGGGCCGATGGGTGCTTGAGTTTAGAGAGGCGTAGTGATTATGAACAGAAAGCCAAGCTCTATTGATGGACTGATCGCCATTGCAGATAACGTGTTGAAAGCAGTTGCTGGTGGCTCTGCACCCGGTTCACGACCTTCCCCGGCTGAGCACTTTAGTGCGCCCGATACAATGTCACCCAATGAGCAGCAGCACGTGGCTGGCTTAATGCGCGTAAATCACTGTGGTGAAGTGTGTGCTCAAGCGCTTTACAAGGGCCAGGCTCTAACTGCTAAATCAAATGCTGTGCGAGAGGCAATGCAGCAAGCCGCCAATGAAGAAGAAGATCATTTGCATTGGTGCGAACAGCGCCTTAATGAGCTTGACTCACAACCCAGTTATTTGAACCCGCTGTGGTACGGCCTGTCTTTTAGTATGGGTGCGCTTGCAGGTGCTGTCAGCGACAAACTCAGCTTGGGGTTTGTTGCCGCGACAGAGCAGCAGGTATGTAAACATTTAGAAGATCACTTTGATCAGATTCCAGAAGCAGACGAAAAAAGTCGCGCGATTCTAGAGCAAATGATCAGTGACGAAGATCGTCACGCGAAGCAAGCCTTGAGCGAGGGCGGTATTGTGTTCCCTGGTGCGGTTAAACAAGGCATGACACTGCTGTCGAAGCTAATGACCGAAACGAGCTATCGAATCTAGAGGGTTTTTTTAGAGCTTATTGCTAAGTGTTGATGTTTTGGCTTGAAAATCGAGCCAGACCTTCGTGCAATGATAATGCTGAACGAATCAATGGCAGTGCCAAGGCGGCACCTGTTGCTTCACCAAGACGAAGACTCAGGTCCAGCAATGGTTTCGCATCAAGCTTGGTCAGAATATGTTGGTGACCTGGCTCTTGTGATTTATGCGAAAAAATCAGCCAGCGCCTAACCCCGGGATTAATCTGACAGGCTAATAAAGCGGCAGCGGAACATACAAACCCGTCGACCAAGCTTGGGATACCGCGCTGTGCAGCGTCTATGTAGGCCGATGTTAACGCGGCTATCTCAAGCCCGCCTACGTGGCTAAGCACACCTAGAGGCTGGCGAATGCTTGTTCTGTGTCGATCAAGCGCTGTTCGTATGGCTTTTTGTTTTTGTTCGAATCGACTGTCGTCTACACCACTGCCACGACCAACACTCTGCTCAACAGGCAAAGTTAACGCTGCGCTGCAAATCGCTGAGGCCGAGCTTGTATTGCCAACCCCGATCTCGCCACCGATAAACAGTTGGCAATCTTTTTGTGCCCCGTACTCGCGGCCAGCGTTGATAGCGTTCACCAGCAAGTCACTATCCATTGCCGGTTGTTTGCAAAAATTGGCGGTGCCATTGGCCAACGTCAAATCAATAACCGATGGCAAATCGTCAACTGGTACTACTGTTCCTAAATTAACAATGCTGACTTCGATTCCATTAGCGGCAGACAGTATGCCGATGGCGCTGCGCTCACTGGCCGCGTTGCGCAGCATCTCACTTGTGGTTTGCTGACCGAATACGGATACGCCTTCTGCTGTTACACCATGATCGCCAACAAAAATGCGTTGGCATACGTTTTCTAATTTTGGCTTCTTGCAGTTTTGCCATGAAGCGAATTCAATGGCGATTGATTCGAGTGCGCCAAGTGCACCGAATGGCTTTGCCAAGTCACGTTGGTGTAATGCAGCCGCTTCTCTGGCGGACAAAGAAGGTTCTGGCGTCGGGTTTTTTAACCACTTCAGCGTGTCATTCGCCTGATTCATTACTGGGTAACTTCTCTCTTCTGCGCTGCATCTGTTGGATGCAGAAATAACACAATAGAGTATAGAGAGGTTTTTAGCGCTTAGTTAGTGATGAATCGCCCACTTGATTATTGATGGATTTATGATCAGTCTTGGGCTTGCGTAGCCTTGTAATCGATGTCGCTACTCCGGCCGATCGAATACCAGTCAATACGCCGTGTAAACAACATGACGGCTGCAAGCACTGCAAAGCACAAGCTGCTGCCCATCAATAAGGCGTAGTCTTCCGATTGAATGATGACGAACAGGAGAGCAAATAGACCACTGTGGCCGGCACACAACAGCAGAGCTCTGGGCCAGGAACCGAGTATGTTCCGAACATATACAGTAAGCAGTGCAACGCTTGCTAAAGCAGCAATGAAATACGCGCTGGCAAAAGCAATATGCTCCGATAAAGAAATTAACAATAAGAAGAAGGTAGCGACGGATAAGCCCACCAGACCATATTGAACCGGATGTACAGCCAGCGCCGCCAGTAACTCAAACATTATGAATGCCACAAACGTGAGCAGCACAAACAGAAATCCGTATTTCACCGCACGCTCTGATTGTAGGTAGACATCAATTGGGTCAATCAATTCAACACCAAATGCGTACTGCGCACTGGAACGGCATGCGCTTGTTTCACACTCTATCGAATCGACAATATTACCTGTCGCAAATTCATTCACGCTCCATTGTGCGCTGAAACCTTCCGGCCCCGTGGACTGCTTTATCGGTAAGAAAGCACCGGTGTATTTTGGATGTGGCCACGCTGATGCCATGCTCACATGATTATTCTTTGCTGTTGGCGCGATCTGTAAACTGTGCATGCCCCGTAGTTCCAGCTGCAACTTGAACGGGATTAACGTATCAGGAGACAGTTCGCCATTAATGGCAAGGTGCAAGCCAGGCCCGTTATTGTGTCCGCCGAGTCCAGGCTTCAACTCAAGTTCCTGAGAGTTCCAGCTCAAGGTTGATACTGAATTAAGACCGCGTGGGTCACTGACTGGCCACACCAGGCGCACAGGCCCCGCTATTTTTGCGCCATGCAACAATGCGATTTCCCGCTTGGCATTGTCTATTGCAGACACATCGAATACGCCCTCAAAGTCGATGGTGCTGGTATACACATTAAAAGGGTATATTCCGCGTATGCGCTGTTCTGTGTTGATGCGTGCTGAAATGCTGGTACTGTCTGGCGAGATATAGCGTGTTGCTTTGCTAAGCTTAGAGACTGTATCGAAGTGAAACCCGTCGGCATCAGCGGGACGGATTTTTATTGTGCGCTCATAATCGATCGCAATCATTGGGCCAGACACTCGCTGTGCCCCTGTCCAGCTTCTCGCCACCGACTGTTCGGCAAGGTGGCGAAGCTGCGCCCGCTCAGAAATCTTGAATTCAATCATCATCAGCGGTATGAGTATCAGTACCGCAATCAGCCCAATGCTGACAAATTTCAGTAGTAACGAACGGTTCACTTGTCTGCCCTTAGTTAAATAGTACGAGGGCAATATGCCAACTAAAGATGGCAATCCGAGTGAACAATTATGATCAATTATGGCAAATAGCAGCCTTAGTTATTAGAAACCTTAGTTATCGTCGATCGTTATTCAGTGCCGTGAAAGCGGTTTATACATTTCACGCGAGCGCAGATTGTCAGGTGATTTTATAGCTGTGAGTGATATCCACACCACCTTTACCCAGCATTATCGACGCCGAGCAATACTTCTCTGCTGACAACTCAACGGCTCTTTTCACTTGGCTTTCTTTCAGGTTTTCTCCACTGACAATAAATTCAAGATGAATATGGCTGAATACCGCCGGCACAGCGTCGGCTCGTTCAGCCGTCACACGCGTTTGGCAATCGCTAACCTGTTGCCTGGACTTCTGAAGAATGGTGACCACGTCATAACTTGCGCATCCGCCCAACCCCATCAGGATCAGTTCCATTGGCCGGGCGCCGGCGTTAACCCCGCCAACATCCTCTGGCCCGTCGAGCATCACACTGTGTCCACTTCCAGAAAGAGCTTCAAATTGAACCTTTCCGCGCCAATCAATTCGGGCTTCCATTTGTTTTCCTTACATAAACACGTCTTAAGCGGCCGCGGAGCTTACCACAATCCGATCTGGATCATCTTATTGGTGGCTTATTGAGCATGTTTCGCTACCACTGGTCGAAATATCACAGATGCAGGATGAGCGGTCGGATCTGGGTGGAAAATGTAAACCCTTCCACTAACCTTACTAATGATTGGTCATTTTTTGAGTAGGTATTTATAGTGACACAGCTAGCCCTGACGCCGCACATCGATCGTGTGGAACAATTCCTTGCCCACTGTCATAGGCGGCGGTATCCAGCTAAGAGTACAATCATTTATGCGGGGGACGATTGCGATTCCCTGTACTATGTAATCAAGGGTTCAGTGACCGTTGTCATCGAAGATGATGAAGGTCGCGAAATGATCGTTGCGTATCTAAACGACGGCGATTTCTTCGGCGAAATGGGTTTGTTCGACATCGAAGGTGCTCGAAGCGCCTGGGTTCGAGCGAAAACTGAATGTGAAGTCGCTGAGATCAGTTATCAGAAATTCACGGAAATATCAGACCGCGAACCACAGTTTATCAAAGCGATTGGTAAACAAATGGCAACACGCTTGCGTAACACTACGCGAAAAGTGGGCGACCTGGCATTCCTGGACGTGACCGGTCGTGTTGCGCGCACTTTGCTGGACTTGAGCAAAGAGCCAGATGCGATGACTCACCCGGATGGTATGCAAATCAAAATTACCCGCCAGGAGATTGGCCGCATTGTGGGCTGTTCTCGCGAGATGGTTGGGCGTGTACTTAAGAGTCTTGAAGAGCAAGGCTTGGTGCATGTTAAGGGTAAAACGATGGTTGTTTACGGGACTCGTTAGAGGCTCGTTTTCCCCCTAATAAATTAACAATCTGATCGCGCTGCTTGAAGTGGTGCGGTCTTTTTGTGCTTCTGGTTAAGTAGTAAGAATACGTTTCGCGATCAATAGCGCTCATCGCTGCGCAACTTGGCCGCTCCGCCGCTCCGCGGTACCCTCCCTCCCAAAAAAGCCTTCACCTTCGGCTTGTCTTTTTTACTCACTCGGCCTGCGTTTTTTACCTTCGCGATAAGCGCTATTGATCGCGCAACTTGTTTGGTCACGAGGTTCGAGTAGAATTTTCGGTGAAGCGCCCACGGAACTGAGGTTCTGGATTTGGGGCTGAGGGCGAGTAGTATGCATTGCGAAGGTAAAAAACGCAGACCGAGAGAACAAAATAGACTCGCCTTTGCGAGGCTACTTTTGAGAAAGAGGGAACCGCGGAGCGGTCAAGTTGCGTAGCAATGCATACTACTCGCCCTCAGCCCCAAATTCAGGGCCGGCCTACAGTCCTCAATATTCCCGAAACAATTCCTTAAAAGCCGCCCCAGGATCATTAGCCCGCATAAACGTCTCGCCAATGAGAAAACAACTAACATTGTTGTCCTGCATTTTTTGAACATCAACAATGTTGCGTATGCCGCTCTCGGTAATTATCAGGCAGTCTTCCGGTACATCGTTAACCAGATTCAACGTTGTTTCCAGACTTGTTTCAAAGCTGTGAAGATCACGGTTGTTGACGCCAATCATTTTTGGTTTCAAAGCCAGCGCTCTATCCAGTTCAGCCTTGTTGTGTACCTCAATGAGCACGTCCAGGCCAATTTCAATAGCATAGTGATACAAATCTTCGAACAAGCTGCTTTCATCAAAGGCAGCCACGATCAATAAGATACAGTCTGCGCCCATCACCCGAGACTCTATAATATGATAATCATTTACCATAAAGTCTTTGCGTAACACCGGCAGTGTCACAGCCTCTCTGGCCAGTTGAAGATCTTCGACTGAACCTTGAAAGAAATCATGATCAGTGAGCACTGACAGGCAGCAAGCACCTGCGCTGGCGTAGCTTTTGGCGATAGTGGCCGGGTCAAAGTTCTCCCGTATAAGACCCTTGCTTGGTGAGGCTTTTTTTATCTCGGCTATTACACCGCTACGACCCATAGTGACAGCCGCTTCAAGTGACTGAGTGAACCCGCGACAGTCAGGTAAGTCTTCAAGATGCGCGTACAAGTCATCAAGAGGTATTATGGCCGCAAGCGCGGCAACTTCTTCATGCTTGCGTTGCAGGATGGTTTGCAAAATGGTTGCTTGTTGATCGCTCACTGGTTTTCCTTTAGCAATTGGGTGAACTCCGCCAGTTCTTTCATTTTTTGCAGCGCTAGGCCACTGAGCATTGCGTCTTGTGCCATGGCAATACCTTGCTCGATGGTGCTGCACAAATCTGCAGCATAAATGGCTGCACCACTATTAAGAGCAACCATATCTGCAGCACTCTGATTGCTGCCTTTGTAAGCCGCTTTGATCATGGCAAGACTTTGATCGGCACTGTCTACTGTGAGATCAGTTAACTTGCCGCGTGTTAAACCATAGTCTTCAGGGTTGATTGTGTAGTTTGAAATAACGCCCTTATTAAGTTCAAACACTTGGCTGCTGGCGGCAATAGAAAGCTCGTCCAGACCATCATCAGCCGTAACACACAGCATGTGCGCCGCGCCCATTGCCTTGAATGCGGCAGCGTAGGAAGGCAGGTATTTGTTGTCGAATACGCCTACCAGTCCGTGGGTGGCCAAAGCAGGGTTAGTCAATGGGCCGAGCAGGTTGAAGATTGTTCTAACACCTAATTCTTTTCTTGGCCCTATCGCATAGCGCATAGCGCTGTGGTGATTGACCGCAAACATAAAGCCAATGCCCACTTCGTTAATACATCGCCCAACCTCAGCAGAGCTAAGATCCAGTCGTACGCCTGCTGCTTCGAGCAGGTCTGCCGCACCGCTGCTACTGGTGACCGAGCGATTGCCATGCTTGGCGACTTTTGCGCCGGCTGCAGCCAATACAAAGCTGCTGGCGGTTGAAACGTTGAAAATCTTGGCGCCGTCGCCACCGGTGCCAACGATGTCGGTGAGTTCGGTATGGTCTACCTGTACATGATCCGCTAACTCGCGCATCACTTTTGCCGCGCCAATTATTTCGGCCTCTACTTCACCTTTGGCAGCAAGCCCGGTGAGAAATGCGCCAATTTGAGCGTCGCTTGCCTCGCCAGTCATGATCTGGCGCATAACGCCCTGCATATCGCTTTCAGAGAGACTGTTACCCTTGATCAGGCTGCCGATCCCCTGTTGGATATTCATGGCTTCATCTCCAAAAAATTGGCCAACAGTTCGTGGCCGTACTCACTGAGTATGGATTCAGGGTGAAACTGTACACCCTCTATGCATAAACTTCGATGTCTAAGGCCCATGATCTCAGAACGCTCACCATTTTCATCGACCGTCCAGGCGCTAAGCTCAAGCTCTTCTGGCAATGTTTGTGCATCCACCACCAATGAGTGATACCGAGTGGCGGTAAACGGTGAGGGCAAGCCTTTGAAAACGCCTTTCCCATCGTGGTAAATCGGCGAGGTTTTACCATGCATTGCAAGTGTGGCGCGAACAATGTCACCACCAAAGTATTGACCAATGCTCTGATGTCCGAGGCACACGCCCAGCAGGGGAAGCTCACCTGCGAAATGCTTTATCGCTTGTAGTGAGATGCCTGCTTCATTGGGTGTGCAGGGTCCGGGTGAAATGACGATTCGTTCCGGTGCCCAACGCTCGATTTGTTCGATACTTACTTCATCGTTGCGTACTACTTTTACGTCGGCTTTTAACTCGGCGAGGTACTGTACGATATTGAAGGTAAACGAGTCGTAGTTATCGATCATTAACAACATAGCTGTGCCGCCTTGAAAATCGCGCTGGCTTTGTTCATGCATTCCTGCCACTCAAGTGCCGGTTCAGAGTCGGCAACTATACCGGCACCTGCCTGGCAATAGATGCGTTTATCCTGAATAACCGCAGTTCGAATTGCAATAGCGGTATCCATATCACCTTGCCAAGAGATGTAACCTACAGCACCACCGTAAATACCGCGCTTACACGGCTCGAGTTCGTCGATGATTTCCATAGCCCGAATTTTCGGTGCGCCGCTCAGTGTGCCTGCAGGCAAGCAGGCTTTTAACACGTCGACAGCGTCAAGTTGCTCGAGTAGCTGTCCTGACACTTTCGATACAATGTGCATGACATGTGAGTATCGCTCAATAATCATTTTTTCAGTAAGCGCCACTGTGCCAGTGGCCGCAATGCGACCTACGTCATTGCGACCAAGGTCAATCAACATCAGGTGCTCTGCCAGTTCTTTAGGGTCATTAAGCAGTTCTTTTTCCATGGCCATGTCTTCAGCTTCGCTACGACCGCGTCGTCTGGTGCCGGCAATAGGGCGCACAGTAACTGTTTCGTCTTGAAGTCTGGCGAGAATTTCTGGTGAGGAACCGACAATTTGAAAATCGCCAAGGTCCAAAAAATACATGTACGGTGATGGGTTCAGCAAGCGCAATGCTCGATATAGATCGATAGGTTCCGCATTGAATTCGGCGCTAAGCCGTTGTGACAAGACTACCTGCATGCAGTCGCCAGCGAGAATATACTCCTTGATGCGCTCTACGGCCGCTTCAAAGTCGCTGCGTTTAAATGAGCTAGAGCCAAACCCTTCCTGATCAGAAAGGGCTGCATCGCGGTTATCAAGTGGGATATCTCTAACGGACAATGTCGCTTTCCGTAATTGATCGCTTATCTCAGATAACCGTGCCTGGCCTTTTTGATAAGAGTCATCAGTATCAGGGTCGCACAAGACGACAATTTTCAGTGTTCCCGACAGGTTATCAAATACGATGATTTCATCGGCAAGCATCAACAATATGTCTGGGTTTTGAAGCTCGCTGGGCTTGTCGATCAATTGCGCGCTGCCGTCATCGAGGCGTGGCTCGGCGTATCTTGCTGCGTCGTAGGCGAAATACCCCACCAATCCACCGTGGAATATGGGCAGGCCGTCCAGATCAGGTACGCGAAACTGCTTTTGATAGTCTTGCACGCTCTCCAACGGTGCATCGCTATGCCAGCTGTCTATGGTATTGCCCGTTTCACAAAGCTGGATTTCATGTCCATACACTCGCAACACTGTCTTACAGGGCAAGCCAATAATCGAATACCTTCCCCAGGTCTCGCCACCTTCTACTGACTCCAGCAAGAAGGAATAAGGTCCTTGCCCAATTTTCATATAGGTACTGAGCGGCGTATCGATGTCCGCCAGTAGTTCCATCTGCAGCGGAATTCTATTAAAGCCGTCGGCTGTCAGCTGATTGAATTGTTCAATTTTCATGGAAATCCTTGAGGGGTAGCCACTTCAGTGGCTGGTATCAGATGTTTGTTAGTACGCGCTTAGGCGTGGTCGGTGAAGAGCTTCACCAACGCCAAGGAAGTTGCTGTGTTTGCAAATCGCGTGTGTTCACACTGATCTCAAGGTAGTCTGGAGTGCTAAGGATATACGGATAGCCAAGGGTTCGTCCAGTCCGCTAAACGCCCGCCAACTGTTCGCGCATGGCAGCGATGACGGCTGCATAGTCTTGCTGACCGAATATCGCTGAACCCGCCACAAACGTATCTGCGCCGGCGGCGGCAACGTCAGCGATGTTCTTTACGCCAATACCACCATCTACTTCGAGGCGAATGGCCAAACCACTGTCATCAATAATTTGGCGGGCCTCGCGGCATTTATCCAATGTGCCTGGGATGAATTTTTGCCCGCCAAACCCGGGGTTTACCGACATCAGCAGTACCATATCGACTTTGTCGAGAACGTACTTCAAGGTGTCCAATGGAGTGGCAGGGTTAAATACCAGACCCGATTTACAGCCCGCCTCGCGAATTAACTGCAGGCTGCGATCAATGTGTTGGCTCGCTTCCGGGTGAAAAGTGATATAGCTGGCACCGGCCTCGCTGAAGTCACCAATCAGTCTGTCTACCGGGCTGACCATCAAGTGCACATCAATCGGTGCGGTCACACCATGATTACGCAGTGCTTTGCACACCATGGGCCCAATCGTTAAATTAGGCACGTAATGATTGTCCATGACATCAAAGTGGACAATATCCGCACCGGCGGCCAGTACGTTGTCTACTTCCTCGCCAAGTTTGGCGAAGTCGGCGGCCAATATGCTGGGCGCGATTAAATAATCCTTGGACATGTTTGATTCAGAAGTAATAAAACGGCCCGCCATTCTACGCGATTGGCTTGTCGGCAACTACACTTATAGTGGTGACTAAGCGATTGAGAGGGAACTCATAGTGCTGGCAAAACGATTCATTGTAGTGCTGTTGATGCTGATTGGTAGCGCGTTGACCCATGCATTCAACGACCAGCAAGCCTGGGAAGAGTGGTTGGAAGTGGGTGGCAAGCGTTTTCCGCTTTATAACTACACGAACCGCAAAGGCCAGCCACGTGGCTCGGTACTACTGATTTTGAGTGCAGCTGACGGCCAGGCGCGTGCGTTCAAGAATTTGGCAGCCAGCTTGCCCGATCATGGCTGGAACGCGGTTGCTGTGGTGATTGACCATGACGTAGACGACGATTCAGACTTTGAAAAACGTGTTAACGCAACCATGGGGAAACTGCCTGAGTTGGCGGGTAAGCCCTTAGTTGTGCTCAGTAGCGGACAATACGCTCAGAAATCTGCGCAGCGCTTTGCCGAAGGTGGTTTTACAAAAACAACGTCTGCATTCGTCGCGCTCAACCGCCCGGCAATGAACGACGTTAAACAGTTGAGGCGTTTTCATCAGCAAAATCTCGCTGTATTGGATATCAGCACGCCAGCACTAAGTAGTAATAGATTGCGGCAGCAGCGAAACAGATTGGCACGTGAGTTGGGGCAAAAGCACTATCGCTATATGGTGATGCCACCGGTTTCTGTAAGCCGCGTGAATTCGCCAGATGCCTTGAGTAAGCGAATACTCAGCTGGCTGAATACAAGCTATTCAGCGGGTTGATCTTGCGCCATCCGTAAACGCTCTGGTGTACCAACATCCAGCCATTGCCCATTCAGTAATTCGCCGGCCAGACGCGCCTTCTCGATGGCGTCCAGCAGCAGCGGCAAGAGTGGCATTGGGCCTGCGCTCAAGTGTTCAAACATTTTCATGGAATATACGCCCAGACCTGCGTAGGTCACCGTGGCTCGGGCTGGATCATCTGACTTTCTTAATATTCTGTTTTCGATCAGCTCAAAGTCACCTTTCAAATAGTCAGGTGTAGGTATCAGCAAAAGCTTGGCCAGATCATTGTTTAACTTGAAATCGCATAACTGCGGCAGCGGGTCATCACTCAATACATCGGCGTTAAGAATAAGAAAATCACTGCAGTCATTATTTGATCTCAACAGCGGCAGCGCATTTTGAATACCGCCTGCTGTTTCAAGTGCCTCCGGTTCAGGTGAGTAAACCACATTAAGGCCATAGGTGTGGCCGTTACCAACGTGAGCCTGAATTTTCTCGCCGAGCCAACAAATATTGATGACGACATCTTCAATACCTGCACTGGCCAAACGCTGCAGGTGATAATCGATGAGAGGTTTACCATTCACCACAAGCAGCGGCTTGGGTATGGTGTCAGTCAGCGGGCGCATACGCTCGCCCCGACCGGCCGCCAGAATCATCGCTTTACGTAGTGCCATCAGGACGTATGTCCGATTGGCTTGAACCAATCTTTGCTGATTGCTTTTGGCATTAGAACTTGTTCAAACCATTGCGCAAAAGCAGACAATTCGCTGTGTGAGGCAGCAACTTCTTGCACATATCTGCATACCAGAGGAATGTCATTCAAATAGGCCGGCTTGCTATCACGCAGATGCAGTCGGGCAAAGGTGCCAAGCACTCTTACGTGTCGTTGCAGGCTCATATAGTCAAACCACTGCGTGAGCTGGGTTTCATTCACGTCTGCCGCCAGCAGTCCGGAGCCTTTGGCAAGGGATGCGTATTCGTGCAACCAGGCCATCACTTGCTGCTGCGGCCATTTTACGTAGCAATCGCGTAGCAGCGATACAAGGTCATAAGTAATGGGCGCTAACAAAGCGTCTTGAAAATCGATTATACCGAGCTCATTGTCGGCACAAATCATTAAATTGCGGCTTTGGTAATCGTAGTGCGTGAGCGCTTGAGGTTGCGCAAGTGCCTGGCTTAGCAATTGCTCGCAAAACTGGTCAAACAATTCGCGTTCATGTGCGCTCATTGAGTGGTCCAGCAAGCCTTGAACAAACCATTGTGGGAAGCGTTCAAGGTCTTCGCGCATTTGGGTCGCAGAATACTGGCCAATATTGCCGTCTGTGTCTATTTGCTGCAGGGTGATCAAGGCCTGCATTGCGCTGCTGTACCAGTGGTCAACGGTGTCGCTGTTCAGTTGGCTTAGTAAGAGTGTGTCACCGAGGTCAGATTGCAGCAGAAATCCTTGTTCCAGATCGACAGCAATCACTTCAGGTACGCGTAAACCCGCATCGCCTAGCAGCCTGGCGATCTGCACGAATTCGCTGTTTTTTTCAGTTTCTGGCGGAGCAAAGACTGCAATGTAAGTGTTGTTCTCAGTATTGAGTCGATGATACTTGCGAAAACTTGCGTCGCCAGACAAGGCCTGGAAGGCCACAAGTTTCTCCGCAGTGCGGGTAGCAAGTTGCTGTTCACACCACGCGCGTAAACTATTCGTGGTGTTATTTGTCTTGATAGAATTTGAGTTGGTCATTACTGTAAGGCGCTGGTAAGTAGGGAACCTATGCACCCGCATTATACTCAGACTTGACGGAAGCTCTGGCCCATTGAACAGCTTAACAATTAAACCCAACTGGCAGTTGACTAAGTCCGGTAGACGATCGGCTGAGCCCAACAGGCAACATTTGGCCGGATTGAGCCTGACGCTAGGCTGTTTGTTGCTGTTTGCATCACTTCCTGGTGACTTGCGCGCTGATGCCGTTGATATAGAAGACATAGAGCTCGAAGAGATAAAGAGCGACCCTGAGGTAGTTCTGTACCAGCAAGAACAAAGTATGCAACGCTGGAGGTTGTCGGGTGAGCGAAAAACAGCCGCCGAAATTGACTGGCTACCGGCCAACTTGCTTGGTTCCGATTACCCGCTTGGTCACTGCGAAGGGGCGTACATAGCCCCCAGAAATGATAGCCCCGAGGCTGGGCTTGAACCCTCGAAGTCACCGTTGCGTTCGTCTGCGGACAGCTCCGAATTGCGTGGTAATACCACGGCAACGTTAAGTGGTAATGTCTTCATAGAAGAAGGCTATAGACGCCTCAGTGTCGATGAGGCCACCTATAACCGCGAGACAAGGGAGTTGCAGCTGAATGGAAACATCTTGCTGCGTGAGCCAGGATTGTTGATGTTGGCTGACAAGGCTGAGATCAATTCAGACAACGGTACGGGTTTGCTCTCGCCAGCGGACTATGTTTTGCATAAACAGCATGTGCGTGGCGGCGCAGATGAAATTGCCCGCCTTGAGGACGGCACTTTGGTCATGCAGTCAGGCAGTTATACTCGCTGTGAGCCAAACAATAATACTTGGGAGTTGTTGGGCAAGAGCATTGTTATTGATCAGGAAAAAGGCGTGGGAACCGCAAGACACGCACGCCTCAAAGTGAAAGGCGTACCGCTGTTTTATTCACCGTGGCTGCAGTTTCCAATCGATGATCGTCGAAAGACCGGAGTGCTCTGGCCTAGCTATTCCAATACCTCGACGGGTGGTATCGATATCGCGATACCGTACTACATTAACTTGGCGCCAAATTACGACGCTACCTTAACACCTCGTTTTATCAGCAATCGCGGTATGATCGCTGAAGCTGAAACTCGCCTGCTAACTCAATATGGGCACTGGGTTGCTAGTGGTTCCTATCTCGGCGACGATGAGGACACTGGCCAGGATCGATGGCTAGTAGCGCTGACTGAGCGCGGTAGTATTGGTCCCAAGATTCGCACACGAATTGATTTTACTCGAGTAAGTGATAACGAATTTTTTAACGATCTCAGTACGCGCGGACTGGAAGTGAAGCGCGAAACCCACCTGGATCAGTTAGGCGAGATGTATTTTTCTGATTGGGGCTGGAATTTTGCCGCCAGATTCCAGCAATTTCAAACAATTGAAACAACAATACTGCCACGAAACGAGCCATACAAGCTGTTACCGCAGTTGTCGGCGTCACGCCGAGGGCTTGGTATTCCGTTCCAGCCTCAGCTGAATTACGACGTGCAATACACTTTTTTCGATCACGATATTCTGACTCGCGGGCACCGTGTGTACGCGGAAACCGGAGTTAGCTATCCAATGGAATGGTTGGCTGGCTTTATCAAACCAACGCTGAAACTAAAGCATGCCAGCTATTCGATTGACGAGCCATTGCAGAACAACAGTGATTCAGACGCATCTTATACTGTGCCGGTTTTCTCGCTTGATTCCGGTCTGTTCTTTGAGCGCTCGCTGAAAGTCAATGAGTCCGACTATTTGCAAACCCTGGAACCCCGTTTGTTTTATTTGCGGGTACCAGAGCAAGATCAGTCGGATATTCCATTGTTTGATACTACGGCGTTAACATTTGGCTATAGCCAGTTGTTTCGTGAAGATCGGTTTACCGGCCATGATCGCGTCGGTGATGCCGACCAGCTTACGCTTGGTCTCACAACTCGCTTCATCGATGAAGAAGGGGCTGAAAAACTGTCTGCCAGCATCGGTCAGATATTTTACTTTCGCGACCGGCGCGTGGCACTTGGCCTGCCACAGGCCGAAGACGCAGATGCCACGTCGGCTGTTGCCGGCGAACTCGAGTATCGACCCACAGATCACTTGCGACTGACTTCGTCTATTTTGTGGAATACGGCTGAAGACGAAATCGACGAGGGCGGTTTCCAGTTTCAATACGAGCCTGAAGAAGACATTCTGATCAATCTGGCGTATCGGTATCGGCGAGACAACCCTCTATTCAGGCCAAACAGCGACGTATTTGGCGAGACTATTGAACAAACTGATGTTTCCGCGGTCTTTCCTTTTGGGAAACACTGGCGGGCCTATATGCGCTGGCAATATGACCTCGCCCAACACAGTACCATTGAAGACTTGGTGGGGCTGGAATACAGTGATTGTTGCTGGGATATACGAGTGGTCTACCAGCGCGGCTTAAACGGTGCACTGCAGCGCGATGTAGGCGCTCCCCTGGATCAGTTCGACGTACGTCGAGAGCACGCAGTCTACCTGCAGTTCGTATTACGTGGCCTGGGTAGCCTGGGTGATAAAATTGATCGTATACTGGACCGTAGTATTCTTGGTTACAGCGATTTCAGACGCAATATTCGGTGAATTATGAGTAACAGTTTTTGGTCGGCGCGCTATGCGCTGTGTGCAATGTTAATGCTGCCTATGGTAGCCCCTGTATCTGCTGCAACTCAGTTGCTGGACAAAGTGGCTGTGATCGTTGAAGACGATATTATTATGGAAAGCGAGCTGCAAGGCAGAATTGCAGCGGTTACCGCCAATATTCAGAAGCAACAAGCGGAAATGCCAGATCTCGACGAATTGCGCCATCAGGTGCTGGAGCGAATGATTGTGGAGAGTCTGCAGTTGCAAATGGGTGATCGTGCTGGCGTTCGAATAACTGACGCCGCACTCAATGATGCCGTAGAGAACATTGCTCGTTCCAACGGGATGGCCTTGGAGCAATTTCGTGCTGCGCTGGAAGCTGAAGGCAGCTCTTACGTGGGAATGCGTGAGAATATCCGCCAGGAAATGATCCTGAAGCGCGTACAACAGGGCAACGTGAACAATCGCGTGCAAATCACCGAAAGTGAAGTTGATAATTTCCTGAACTCTGAAGAAGGCCGAATCATGACCTCGCCCAGCTACCGTGTCGGGCACTTTATGATTGTGGCGGATGAAAGCATGGACAGTAGCCAAAGAACGGCTGCGGCCGGTGCTGCTGCGCAGTTGGTGGCTGAGTTGCGCTCAGGTGGAGCGTTTGAAGAACTATTGCAAAGCAATCAATATCGAGGCTTTGCAGCGCAAGGGGGTGACTTGGGCTGGAGGAAGAAAGAAGACCTGCCAAGTATATTCACCGAAGTAGTGCCCGAGTTAACCGTGGGCGGCGTGGCGGACGCGATCGAAGCCGGCAGCGGCTGGCATATTGTTAAATTGATGGAGCAGCGCGGTGGTGAGGCGCGTATGGTTGATCAAACCCAGGTGCGCCATATTTTGATCAAACCCTCTGAAATCCTAACGGTGGAAGAAGCTCGAGTGAAAATAGCAGGTTTTCGCGAGCAGGCACTGAGCGGTGAGGTCGAATTTGCAGATCTTGCCAAGCAACATTCAGAAGACATCGGTTCGGCCTCAGAGGGTGGTGAGCTTGGCTGGACCAACCCCGGTCAGATGGTCCCCGAGTTTGAGCAGGTTATGCTGAATACCGAGCAAGGGGCCATCAGTCAGCCATTTCAATCACAATACGGCTGGCATATCTTGCGGGTTGATGATCGTCGCAGCCAGGATATGAGTGATCGCATTGTTAAGAACCAGGCCAGCCAGTACATCTACGAAAGAAAGTTCGAAGAAGAGCTGGAAGCCTGGCTGCAAAAAATCCGCGACGAAGCTTACGTTGACATCAAGTAGTCGTGTCGAGAATCCTGGTAACGCCTGGTGAGCCAGGCGGCATTGGGCCCGATGTTCTCTGTGCCATAGCGCAGCAGTCAAGGTCGCATCAGCTTTGCGCTGTTGCCGACCCCGAGCTGTTAGCTGATCGCGCAGCACATCTTGGCTTGCCATTAAGACTTCACATTATTGACAACGTTGACGAGTCACCTTTCGCGTTGAAGTCAGGCGAACTGGCGGTTGTTCCGGTTGCCTTGAGCGTCGCTGCGAAAGTTGGGTTTGCTGATCCGTTAAATGCCTCCTATGTAGTGTCTTGTTTGGATAAGGCAATATCGCTTTGCCTGGACGCAAAAGCGGACGCAATGGTTACCGGGCCTATTAACAAAGCCTCCATCATAGAAGGTGGTTACGAGTTCACTGGCCACACTGAGTATTTGGCGGCCAAAACGGACACTGATACAGTTGTTATGATGCTAGCCAGTGAGCAGCTGCGAGTTGCTCTGGTGACTACGCATTTGCCGCTGCAAGATGTACCAGCTGCCATTACGCGAGACAGACTTCGCGATCATATACGCATACTGCACACTGAACTGATGGATCATTTTGCTGCACCAGCGCCGCGAATATTAGTCTGCGGTTTAAACCCTCATGCCGGTGAGCAAGGTCATCTAGGGCGTGAAGAAATTGAATTGATAGAGCCAGTCTGTAATGAATTCAGAGCTGCCGGCATGCATATTATTGGCCCTTTACCTGCCGATACAGCATTTACCCCCACGATGCTGCAGCAAGCTGATGCAGTGTTAGCAATGTATCACGATCAAGGATTGCCGGTGATCAAGGCTTTGAGTTTTGGAGAGGTGGTGAACGTGACGCTTGGCCTTCCTATCATACGCACTTCGGTCGACCACGGTACCGCGCTGGATATCGCTGGCAGTGGAACAGCGGATGCGAGCAGTCTTGGATACGCGATTGATTGCGCTGTTTCTATGAGTGCCCGGCGCGGGTTGTTGCCTTGAGTAAGCCCCACGTTGCGCGGCGTCGCTTTGGTCAGAATTTTCTCTGTGACCCGAATATTATTCAAGGCATAGTGAATGCTATTGCACCGGGAGAGCACGATACTATTGTTGAAATCGGCCCGGGTCAGGGCGCGCTAACCCGACCATTACTCAACGCTGCGGGGCACTTGGTCGTGATTGAAATCGACCGCGACCTTGCCGCTGAGCTGGAGATTGAATTCAAGACTACGAGCAACTTTGAATTACATCTTACCGATGCATTAAAGTTTGACCTGGCTGAATTACAGCGGGCACCCCTGAGAGTGGTTGGTAATTTACCCTACAATATATCCACACCGTTGTTGTTTCATTTGCTTGACGCAAGACAGCTGATTAGTGATATGACATTTATGCTTCAGCAAGAAGTAGTCGACCGGATGGTGGCTGGCCCTGGCAGTAAAGAATACGGGCGATTGTCAGTAATGATGCAATATCATTGCAAGGTCGAACGTTTGATGACGGTGCCTCCAGGTGCTTTTCGCCCGCAACCTAAAGTAATGTCGGCCATTGTACGATTACAGCCACGACCTGAAACTGGGAAATTGTCGGTGCAAAAAGAAACGCAGCTGGCGTATATTGTGAAAGCGGCTTTTTCATCCAGACGAAAAACGCTTAGAAATAATCTGCGAGATGTTATGAGTGCAGATCAGATTAGTCAGGCGGGTATTGATCCTGGCATAAGAGCAGAGCAATTGGGTGTAAGTGAATTCATTGCCTTGCTGGACCAGCTTTCTGAATGAGATAACCGGACAGGACACCAGTATGGATGATGAGAACAACGGTCCATGTGACATCGAAATTCGAGTGGTGACACAGTACATACCAGAACAATCAACGCCAGAAGATGATGAGCATGTGTTTGCGTACACAATAACGATTACCAACGCCGGCACAGAAACGGCCCAGCTGATCAGTCGGCATTGGCAGATTACTGATGCAAATGACGAGGTGCTTGAGGTGCGCGGCGAAGGCGTTGTAGGGCAGCAACCTATTCTTGAGCCAGGTGAGAGCTATCGCTACACCAGCGGCACTGTATTAAAAACCCCGGTAGGTTATATGCAAGGCAGTTATCAAATGTTGAGCGAATCAGGTGACGAGTTTGACGCACCGATTCCTGCTTTTTCCTTGTCACTACCCAGTGCACTGCACTAGCCGCTCGGTAGTATTCTAGTTGGCAACCTGGGCAATTGGTGATTTGCAGGGCTGCTTCGATTCTTTGAAGTGTCTGCTAAAACAAATTCATTTTAATATCGATAAGGATCAACTGTGGGTGGCAGGTGATCTCGTCAATCGAGGCCCCGATTCTCTGAACACCCTGCGCTACTTGTTTGAACGTCGAGATAACTGTCGGATCGTGCTGGGTAATCATGATTTGCATATGCTGGCGGTCGCTGCTGGCGCACGAAAGAAAAACAAAAAGGATACGTTTGCTGATGTGCTCAATGCCACAGACAGTGATACGCTGCTGTCATGGCTGCAAAGCCAGAAACTGCTGCAGGTGGATGAAGAGGCAAAGGTAGCCATGGTTCATGCTGGAATTCCACCTATCTGGACCATCGATGAGGCCAAGGCTCGTGCTGTTGAAGTCGAGGCTGTGCTGCACGGGCCTCGCGCGCATGTGTTATTTGAATCGATGTATGGTGAGCAACCCGACGCATGGGACGACAAGGCTCCTGAAGCGATTCGACTTAGAACCATCACAAACTATTTTACAAGAATGCGTTTTTGCACATTAAATGGCGTGTTAGATCTAAAAGACAAGTCCAGTATTCGGTCTTCAAGACCAGGCTTTCTACCCTGGTTTGAATTCGATTCTTTGCACTTGGAAGATTATCAGTTGGTGTTTGGTCATTGGGCTGCGTTACAGGGCGAAACCGGCGTTAAAAACATACATGCACTTGATACCGGGTGCGTTTGGGGCGGTGAGCTTACCGCCTTAAACCTGCAATCAGGGGTCCGAGAGGGCTGTTCCTGTAAAAATTAACATTACTATTTTTCGCATATTTATATTCGAACATATTATATCAGCGGTATTTTCTAATTCCGTTTGGTTCCTAAGTTGGCCTAATTTTGAGCGTGTCGACGCTGAAATGGCCAATCTGCCGAATAAAACCCCATCGCAATTGAGCCGATTCTATTCATTAGCGGCCAACTGTTGGGCGACAGATTTCTGGCGTCAACAAATTTGTTAACGGTTGAAAAAAAGCCTGACTACGCTTACTAGTGAGAGCCCAAAAATGTGAACTGTTTCGCATAACAATAGTGAACGGGCCCACAGTGGAGAATTTTCAGATCATGAGCATTTTCAACAGATATATAGACCGCTACGTTGCCACTCAGGAAACAGAGCTTTCCCTGGAAGATTATTTGCATCTGTGCAAAGAGGACCCGAGTGTTTACGCCAGTCCGGCTGAGCGCATGCTTAAAGCAATAGGTGACCCTGAGTTCGTGGACACCTCATCAGACCCTAGATTGAGTCGGATTTTTTCTAACAAAATTATAAAGCGTTACGAAGCGTTCGGTGAATTCTTTGGTATGGAAGAGGCCGTAGAGCAAATTGTGTCATTTCTTCGGCACGCGGCGCAGGGTCTTGAAGAGCGCAAACAAATATTGTACCTGCTGGGACCGGTCGGTGGCGGTAAGTCATCTCTGGCGGAGAAGCTCAAAGAGCTTATGCAAAAAGAGCCTATTTATGCGATTAAAGACTCGCCCGTACACGAGTCGCCATTAGGTCTGTTTGATCATGGTGAGGATGGCGAATTATTAAGCCAGGAGTATGGCATTCCCGAGCGCTATCTGCGTTCAATAAAATCGCCTTGGGCGACCAAGCGTCTGCACGAATACGGCGGCGACATTAGCAAGTTTAGAGTTGTAAAACTATACCCTTCTATTTTGGATCAAGTGTCTATCTCCAAGACTGAGCCCGGTGATGAAAACAATCAGGATATTTCGGCTCTGGTAGGTAAGGTAGATATTCGAAAGCTGGAGGAATATCCGCAGAATGATCCGGATGCCTATAGTTTCTCTGGTGGGCTGTGCCGTTCTAATCAAGGTCTGCTCGAATTTGTTGAAATGTTCAAAGCGCCCATCAAGGTGTTGCACCCTTTGTTAACGGCTACACAGGAAGGTAACTTCAATAGCACTGAAGGTTTGGCAGCGATTCCTTTCGACGGAATTATCCTTGCCCACTCCAATGAAAGTGAATGGCAGACATTTCGCAATAACAAGAATAATGAGGCGTTTATTGATCGCGTTAGTATCGTTAAAGTGCCTTACTGTCTTAGAGTCACCGAAGAAACAAACATCTACAGAAAGCTGTTGGCAAACAGTTCCCTTGCCGACGCGCCTTGCGCGCCGGATACGCTGGAATCATTGGCCCAGTTTACAGTGCTGTCGCGTTTGCTTGAGCCTGAAAACTCAAGTGTTTACTCGAAGATGCGTATTTACGATGGTGAGAACCTGAAAGACACCGACCCCAAAGCCAAGTCGATGCAGGAATATCGTGACATGGCCGGTGTGAATGAAGGCATGAGCGGTTTGTCTACGCGCTTTGCATTCAAGATTCTGTCCAAGGTATTTAACTTTGATGCAACAGAAGTATCGGCTAATCCAGTGCATCTGTTTTACGTGCTGGAGCAGCAGATTGAGCAAGAGCAATTTCCGCAGGAAATCAGCGATCGATATCTGCGCTGCCTGAAGGAATATATTACGCCTCGCTACGTGGAGTTCATTGGCAAAGAAATTCAAACCGCCTACCTGGAGTCATATTCCGAGTATGGCCAGAACATCTTCGATCGTTACGTAACGTACGCAGATTTCTGGATTCAAGATCAGGAGTTCAGAGATCCTGAGACAGGCGAAATTTTGGATCGTGCTGCGCTGAATGAGGAGCTTGAGAAAATCGAGAAACCCACAGGCATCAGCAACCCCAAAGACTTTCGCAATGAAGTGGTTAATTTCGTTCTGCGCGCACGTGCCAATAATCAAGGCAACAACCCGAATTGGGTTAGCTACGAAAAACTGCGTACAGTGATTGAGAAGAAAATGTTTTCGAATACGGAAGAGCTGCTGCCGGTTATCTCTTTTAATACCAAAGCCAGTAATGACGAGCAGACCAAGCACAGCGAGTTCGTCAAGCGAATGGTAGAGCGTGGTTACACAGAGAAGCAAGTTCGCTTGTTGTCTGAATGGTATGTTCGAGTCAGGAAGTCACAGTAGCGAGTGAAAAACGCTGCCTGATAACAGGCAGCAGTCTGGCTATAGTGGAGAGCACGGATGAGTTATGTCATAGACCGGCGACTGAACCAGAAGCATAAAAGCACCGTCAATCGACAGCGGTTTCTGGAGCGGTACAAAAAGCACGTGAAAAAGGCGGTGGAAGAAGCCGTTAATAATCGCTCGATTACCGATGTCGAAAAAGGTGAGAAAATAAGCATACCGAAAGGTGATGTGTCTGAGCCTGTATTCGGTCAGGGTTCGGGTGGTGAGCGCGAACAAGTTCACCCAGGCAATAAGGAGTTCGCCGCAGGCGACAAGATCGACCGACCACCATCGGGTGGTGGCGGCAAAGGGTCTCAAGCTAGCAATCAGGGCGAAGGCGACGACGAGTTTCAATTTCAGATCTCTCACGATGAGTTTCTGAATGTAATGTTTGATGGTCTTGAATTGCCGAACCTGGTTAAGCAGCATCTTGCCGGGGCAGACGTGTTCAAAACAGTGCGCGCAGGCTTCAGTCAAGATGGCAATCCAAACCAGATCAATATCGTACGCTCACTGCGCAGCGCTCAAGCACGACGCATCGCATTGGTTGGCAAAGATCGCAGACGAATTCGGGAAATAAAAGCTGAGCTTGAAGATCTTGACGAAGAACAAGACAGCGACAGAATTACTGCGCTTCGCATTGAACTTAAAAAATCGCAAGCCAAAGTCAAGAGTGTGCCTTGGTTAGACACTTTCGATCTCAAATACAATCTGCATGTTAAGCATCCGGTACCAAAATCGAAAGCGGTTATGTTCTGCCTTATGGATGTATCCGGTTCAATGAATCAGGCCACCAAAGATATGGCCAAGCGTTTTTTCATTCTGTTGTATTTGTTCTTGCAACGAAACTACGATCAAACCGATGTGGTCTTTATTCGTCATCACACCAGCGCTAAAGAAGTGGATGAGCAGGAGTTTTTCTACTCACGTGAAACAGGCGGCACAATCGTGTCGAGTGCGCTGTATATGATGCGCGATATTATCGAAGACCGATACCCAGCTGATCAGTGGAATATATACGGCGCGCAGGCCTCTGACGGTGACAACTGGAACGATGACTCCGGTACTTGTTATCAGGTGATGTGCGAGTCGCTGATGCCAATGGTGCAACACTATTCTTATGTTGAAATCACACCGCGAGATCACCAGGCGTTGTGGGGAGCGTACGAACAAGTCGGCGAACAGTTTCCGGATCATTTTGCGATGCAACAAATAGTGGAAGCAAGTGATATCTATCCAGTATTCAGAGAACTGTTTGCAAGGAAAGAGGCATGAGACGAGAACCAATCTCCACAAGTTCTGAGTGGACATTTGATCTTATTCAAGATTACGACCATGAGATCGCAAAAATTGCTGAAGAGTACGGGCTCGATACCTATCCCAACCAGATAGAAATAATCAGCTCTGAGCAGATGATGGACGCTTATGCCTCGCATGGTATGCCCATTGGCTATCATCACTGGTCTTATGGCAAGCACTTTCTGTCTACCGAAACCAATTATCAGCGTGGCCAGATGGGTCTTGCGTATGAAATTGTGATCAACTCTGACCCCTGCATTGCTTATCTCATGGAAGAAAACACCATGATGATGCAAGCGCTGGTGATTGCACATGCCAGCTACGGCCACAATTCATTTTTCAAAGGCAACTATTTGTTTCGAAGCTGGACGGATGCTGAATCAATTATTGATTATCTGTTGTTCGCGCGAAACTACATCGCGCAACAGGAGGAGCGCCACGGCGTTGCCGAAGTAGAGGCCATACTCGATAGCTGTCATGCCTTAATGAATCACGGTGTAGATCGTTACAAACGCCCATACCCGGTTTCTGTTGCAGAAGAAAAACAACGGCAGAAAGAGCGCGAAGAAATATTGCAGCAACAAGTTAACGATTTGTGGCGAACAATTCCGGTGAAGGAAGATCGGCGTAAAGTGGATATCGGCCCTAGCTTCCCGAAAGAGCCTGAAGAGAATCTGCTGTATTTTCTGGAGAAGAACGCACCGCTGCTTGAGCCGTGGCATCGTGAGCTGATTCGAATCGTACGCAAGATTGCCCAGTACTTTTATCCGCAGCGCCAAACCCAGGTAATGAATGAAGGGTGGGCAACGTTCTGGCACTACACCATACTCAACACAATGTATGATCGCGGCCTGGTAGACGAAGGTTTTATGCTGGAGTTCCTGCAGTCGCATGCCAATGTGCTCACCCAACCATCGTTTGACAGCCCTTATTACTCGGGCATCAATCCTTACACTTTGGGTTTCAAAATGATGACCGATATTCGTCGCATATGTGAAAACCCTGACGAGGAAGACAAACGCTGGTTTCCCGATATTGCCGGATCAGACTGGATCAAAACTCTTGATTTTGCGATGCGTAATTTTAAGGACGAGAGCTTTATTCTGCAGTTTCTGTCACCAAAAGTAATTCGTGAACTGAAATTGTTCTCGGTGCTTGATGATGACCATCAAGATAAAATTGAGATCAGTGCCATTCACGACGACGCGGGTTATCAACTGATTCGTGAGAAATTGTCCAGTCAGTACAACCTGGGAGATAGAGAGCCTAATATTCAGGTGGTTAAGGTAGATCGCAGAGGGGATAGGGCATTATACCTGCGCCACTCACAGCATCGCCGTCGTCCATTGGGTGACAGTACCGAAGAGGTCTTGAAACATCTGCATCGTTTGTGGGGCTTTGATGTGCACCTGGATTCCATGAGCGCTGATGGCGACGGTAGTAATCAGGAAACCTTTCGGATACCTGCGTAATCTATATCGCTAACCCGGATGATTCTTCTCCACGGCATAAGCCTGCTAGACTAGCAGACTGATGCTACATACGAATGGCTTTTGATTTAGCATCAAGATCGGCTTTGAATCGAGTATCGATCAGCGAGACACGCCGTAAACCCATCCATGGGGGCTTGTGTTCGGGGTCCCTCCCTCACACAGTCTCGCTGACCGATACTCAATCCAAAGCCTGAGTGCCACCACTAATATTTGATTGGTGCTTAATCAAATGCCATTCACGCAAGAGACATAAACAATGGAAACCTACCTGGTCGGCGGTGCCGTCCGTGATCAACTACTAGCGCGACCTGTCAAAGATAGAGACTGGGTAGTCGTGGGTGCCACACCTTCGCAAATGCTTGATCAGGGCTTTCAGCAGGTAGGCAGTGACTTTCCAGTTTTTCTGCACCCCGACAGCAAAGAAGAATATGCTTTGGCACGCACAGAACGCAAAGCGGGGAAGGGCTACAAGGGCTTCGTATGCGATGCATCAGCTGATGTCAGCCTTGAAGACGACCTACTACGTCGTGATCTTACGATTAATGCCATTGCCCAGGACACCGAAGGGAAATTCATTGATCCCTACGGTGGTTTGGCAGATATAGAGGCAAGGGTGTTGCGCCACGTATCCGATGCCTTTGTTGAAGACCCATTACGAGTATTGAGAGTGGCGCGCTTCGCAGCAAGATTCGTATCACTTGGATTTCGTGTTGCTCCAGAAACTTTGGAGTTAATGCGTGCGATGGCCAAAAGCGGTGAGCTCGACACTCTGGTCGCTGAGCGGGTTTGGCAAGAGCTGCACAATGCGCTTACTTGCGACAGGCCCGACGTGTTTATCGAGACACTACGAGACGCAGGCGCGCTGAAAACTGTGTTGCCTGAACTGGACGCCTTATTCGGTGTGCCGCAGACTGAGCAAT
The DNA here is from genome assembly GCA_045105115.1 of Pseudomonadales bacterium. Classification (GTDB taxonomy): domain Bacteria; phylum Pseudomonadota; class Gammaproteobacteria; order Pseudomonadales; family JAUIET01; genus JAUIET01. The sequence continues at coordinate 43,705 of JBGCDE010000029.1, forward strand.
ATCATCCCGAAGTGGATACCGGTATTCACATGCTGATGGTGCTGCAGCAAGCCGCCAAATTAGACCTTTCCCCCGCTGCACGCTATGCCTGCTTGTTACATGATCTAGGTAAAGGCACTACGCCAAAAGAGGAGTGGCCTAGACATATTGCGCATGAAGTCAGGTCTGCGCGGTTGGCGGAAAAAGTCTCTAAGCGTTTGAAGGTACCGACAGACTATGCGCGCCTTGCTGTAATGGTTGGCGAATGGCACCTGCACTGTCATAGAGCGCTAGAGCTGAACGCAAAATCGCTGTTGCGCTTGTTTAAGCGCCTTGATTGTTTTCGAAGACCCGAGTGGCTAAACGAATTTGTTAAAGCCTGCGAAGCGGACGCGCGTGGTCGAAAAGGTTTCGAGCAGCGAGAGTATCCACAGGCTTCGTATTTAGTGTCGGCTTTGCAAAGTTGCGCCACTATTGATGTGAGCGAGCTACAGAAAAAAGGTTTTTCCGGGCCGGAGCTTGGCGAGGCAATATCTGCCGAGCGTTTGCGATGTTTGAATCATTTCATTAAACAGTACAGAGAAAACACGAATGCCTGAATCAGAACAAGCCGCCTTAGGTACCGCTTTGGTAACCGGTGGGGCGCAACGAATTGGTGCTGAGATTTGCCGCGCTTTGCACCGGTCCGGGCTCAATCTGATTATCCATTATGGCCGTTCAGCGCATGAAGCGAATGCGCTTGCTGACACGCTTAATAAAGAACGCGCCAATAGCGCGATACTGCTGCAGGCTGACCTTCAGGATCATGCACAACTGCAAGGTCTCGCCGAACGCGCCGCGATTCTGGCTGATGATCTGAACCTGTTGGTGAACAACGCGTCTGCGTTCGACAGTCGCACATTGGCTGGCACTGATCAGCAGCTTTGGCAGCACATGCACAGCATCAATACGGAGGCACCGTATTTCCTCGCTCAGGCATTGGCGGAGCTGCTTCGAAAAAACGCAGGCTCAATAGTGAACATTGTCGACATACACGCTCGTCATCCGCTGAAAAATTATTCTGCGTATTGTGCAAGCAAGGCTGGCTTGCTCGGCATCACGCAATCGCTAGCGCTTGAGATGGCGCCTTTTGTGCGAGTGAATGCGGTATCGCCTGGCGCAATTCTCTGGCCGGAAGGCAACGAAGAGGAATTCTCGGATCAGAAGAAACAAGTGATTCTCGAGAAAATTCCATTGCGGGATCTTGGTAAACCGCGAGATATTGCCAATGCGGTGCGCTTTCTAGCCTTGCACGCGCCTTATATCACTGGTGAAGTGATCAATGTTGACGGTGGGCGTTCGATCAGCGTGTAGTTCCGGAGCGTTCAATGCTCACTACAACATCTTTGGCAGCTGCGATTGCCGCCGGTTTGTGCACACTGATTCTGCAAGAGTCAATCGCAAATTCGCCTAAACACAGGTTTGCTAATTGCTCGGCGAGAGATTCAATCAGTTGCACGTGCACCGATTCTGTATGCTCTACCACACGGTCGCACAAGGTTTTGTAATCAACTGCGGCATTTAGATCATCGCTGTGCGCCGCTTTTCGCATGTCGTAGCACAGCTCAATGTCGATCAAAACAGTTTGGCGGACGGTCTGTTCCCAGTCATATACACCAATCAGTGCGTCGGCTTGCAGTTGTTTGATTGTAATCGTGTCTGGCATCAACTGGCGCTCGTGTTACCCGCTAAAGTATGCATCGGCCATCGGGGTTTAACGGAAAAACTCATGTCGCTGCTCTCGCCGCGCAGCAGTCTGATGCAGCCCGCATACGCAATCATTGCACCGTTGTCGGTGCAGAATTCATGGCGTGGATAATACACCTGGTATTGCTCTCGTTCAGCACTTGCAGCCATCACATGACGCAAAGCAAGGTTGGCACTGACGCCGCCAGATAAGAGTAAGGTGTTCAAGCCAGTTTGCTTGAGTGCTCTAAGACACTTGATGCGTAATGTGTCCACAACTGCTGTTTGAAAGGCAAGTGCGATGTTGGCTTTGCATTGTTCACTCAGGGTGTCGCCAGCACTGGCATTGAGTTCTGTTTGAACAGTGTTAAGTACATAAGTTTTCAGGCCGCTGAAGCTGAAGTCCAGACCAGGGCGGTTCACCATCGGCCGCGGGAAATCGTAGTACCCCGGTTCCCCCTGCTCAGCAAGTTTTGCGACGGCCGGGCCACCCGGGTAGGGCAGCCCCAACATTTTGGCCACCTTGTCGAATGCCTCACCGGCGGCGTCGTCCAGCGATTCACCCAATATTTCGTAGTCACCTACATCTCGTACCTGAACCAGTTGTGTGTGGCCGCCAGAGACCAGCAAAGCAACGAATGGCGGTGAAGGTGCGTTTTCTTCAAGCATCGGGGCCAGCAAATGCCCCTCCATATGATGCACGCCTATGCTTTTGCAGTTCCAGCCAAAAGCCAGCGATTGCGCAAATGCCGCACCCACCATTAATGCGCCAGCCAGGCCCGGGCCTTGTGTAAATGCAATGCCATCGATGGAATTTTGATCGCTGTGGCTGTCGGCCAGTACCTTCTTAACCAATGGCAACAGCTTTCGAACATGATCGCGAGATGCCAACTCTGGCACCACGCCGCCAAAATCAACGTGTAATTCGACCTGGCTGTGCAGCGCATGGGCCAGCAAACCCTGGCTGCTATCGTATACGGCGACCCCGGTCTCGTCGCAGGAGGTTTCAATACCCAGAACACGCATGTTATTGCTACTATTAAAGAAATGCCTGCTGCGCATTTTACCTCCTTTGCATTTTATCTGATAGGGCGGTAGAATGCCGGCCCGCTGAAAACCACGCTCACAGGATTACAATGCCCAGCGTTAAGCTTAAAGACAACGAACCATTTGACTTCGCCCTGCGCCGTTTCAAGCGCTCTTGCGAAAAAGCCGGTGTACTGGCTGAAGTACGTCGCCGTGAATTTTATGAAAAGCCGACTTCTGTGCGAAAGCGCAAAGCAGCCGCTGCCGTTAAGCGTCATGCGAAGAAGGTTCAGCGCGAAAACCGCAAGCAAGTCCGTCTCTACTAGGCGCAAATAGCGCACTAGTAGCCCCCGCGACTCACCCGTGACCGAGATACCGCTGACGCAGCGCCTTACCGATGAAATGAAATCGGCTATGCGCGCCAAAGATAAGCAGCGCTTGGGCACTATTCGGCTGATTCAGGCCGAGATTAAACGCATCGAAGTTGACGAGCGAATAGAGCTTGATGATGCGCGCGTGCTCGCCATACTGGATAAAATGCGCAAGCAACGGCGTGATTCCATTGAGCAATTCCTGAAAGGTGACCGCAAGGACCTGGCTGATATTGAAGAGGCTGAGGTGATAGTCATTGAAGAGTTCCTGCCA
>JBGCDE010000030.1:0-11778 GCA_045105115.1 Pseudomonadales bacterium
ACGCGGCTGGCATCCTGAAAAAATCGAGCCCAAGGGCAAGTCAGACACCGTATTGGTGGTAGGCGCAGGTCCTGCCGGCTTGGAAGCGGCCCGTGCGCTTGGACAACGTGGCTATCAAGTGATGCTTGCCGAAGCCACGCGCGAGTTAGGCGGCAGAGTAAGTCTTGAAAGCAATCTTCCCGGCCTGTCTGAATGGGCGCGCGTTCGTGAACACCGCGTTGCTCAAATTGAAAAGATGAGCAATGTCGAGATTTACCGCGAGAGCGAGTTGGCCGTACAAGACGTTCTGGATTTGGCCGTTGATCATGTAGCCATTGCTACCGGTTCAAAATGGCGCAGCGATGCGTTTGGAAATTACAATAACACCGCGCTCGATCTCAGCAAGTACAGCCGTCAGATCTACACGGCCGATCATGTGATGACAGGGTCATTGCCTACTGGCCGCACGATTATTTTTGATGACGACTGTTTCTATTTGGGCAGCTTGATCGCGGAGAAATTAAAGCTCAATGGCAACGACGTTGTCTATTTGAGTGCGGCCAGTCAGGTGGCTGCCTGGAGCGCAAACAACGGCGAGCAAGCAAGAGTTCAATTGCGGTTGATCGAACTGGAAATCGAATTGGTGCTGAATCACGGTCTGGACGATTACGACGGTAAGCAAGCAACGGTAGGATGTGTGTATTCTGAACGCCAGCATGCGATACCCGCCGATAATATTGTGATGGTGACTGCGCGCACCCCACAAGATAAGTTATATTACGATCTGTTGGCTGCCATGGAGAGCAGTCTACAGGGCGCACCGCAATCCGCTCGCCGCATCGGCGACTGTGATGCACCCGGCTTGATAGCTGCGGCTGTATACTCAGGGCACAAGTATGCCCGCGAACTGGACACAAGCCCAGACCCGGACGCGCCTGCAAAAATAGATCGTATATTCTATGAAGAGATATGAAATCAGCTCGTGCGGCCACAGACTACCCAGGTGTTAAGTATGTGTTGGGCGTTGCGCAGTAGATGGAATTCGAAGATCAACAGTTTGACGGCATTGGTGTGAGCTTTCTGTCTCATGAATTACCTCCGAAGTACGCAGAGGCGGCTGCGAATGAGATAGCTCGTTGTTTGGCGCACGAAGGAGTTGTGTCGGTCTGTGAACCGTCAGAAGCCCGAGTAGAGCAGCGCTGGTGGTCTGTGATACGTCGCCACGGGTTCAAAGGTTTGTATTTTAAAACTCTGGCCCGAGCCGTGCACAAGCCTTTTCTTCAGGCATGGCTAAAATGGGGCTGAAGCATTCTTTCCTTGCAAGAGGTTTTGAACTTTTGAAATTTGAAGAGACTTTTCCCATCAAGTTTTATGACTTTCGAAAAATATAATGCTGGATATTAGTGACAACTGTTTGTGTGGCAGCGGAAAGTGTTTTGCCAAATGCTGCAGCCGTTTTCTTAATGGCGATCAAGATGCCCGCACACCTGAGCAACTAATGCGCTCTCGCTATTGCGCTTACGCACTTGGCGGTCATGGCGAGTATCTATTAAATACCTGGTTTCCGGCAACGGCCACAGGCCTAAGCGTTCCGGGATTATCAGCTCGATCGGTAGATTGGAGTGAGCTTCAGGTAATCAGTAAATCGCAAAGTGGCGACGATGGCATGGTTGAATTTATTGCGCGTTTTGTCGACGCAGACGGACAACAACAGGCAATGCATGAAAAATCGATATTCAAGCGCACTCAAGGTCACTGGCTTTACGTTGGCGGTGAAGTACTGACTCGAAATTGATCATCTATCTGTTTGGGCTTGAACCACTGCTTTGCCCAAACATTCAGAATCGCGGCTGCCAACACCACAGCTGACCCATACGCCCACCAGCTATGCCCCATTTCATGATTTGCTACAACGCCAGTTAAGAAATTCACCGCAAAGTCACTGGCCAGAATATTGAGCATGTAGCCAAAAGCGAAGCTTGTTAGTATCACACCGCTCAAATAAGCAATTAGCGATCGCTTACCTAGCTCCTGACCCACAATCGCCAGAGTGCCAATATTGGTGGCGGGACCCGCCATCATAAAGACCAGAACTGCACCGGGCGAAACACCAGCGAGCAATAAACCTGCAGCAATAGGCGTGGAAGCAGTTGCACAGATATACATGGGAATGCCTATCAGCACCATCACAACAAAGGCAAGCCAACCAGAGCCCCATTGCGCTAACACCGAAGCTGGCACCCAGGTTTGAATAACAGCGGCAAACAAAATTCCTAGCACTAACCATCCAGAAATGTCGCGAATCATATCGATGAAAACGAATCGCAGGCCGTCATGAAGCGTATTTGAATCAGAAGTAGCACCATCTGGCAGCACCTTAGCAATGCAACACGAAGACTCACTGTTTGACTCTGCCACTACTGGCGCGTTATCGGTACTCCCTACCAGTAACCCTGACACGATGCCGCTTATGATGGCTGCTATTGGTCGAACAATCGCCATCACGGGGCCAAGTAGTGCATAGGTTACCGTCACCGAATCAACACCGGTTTCGGGCGTTGCTACCAAAAAGGATACGGTAGCGTTTTTTGACGCGCCACTTTTACGCAAACCTAGAGCCGCAGGCACTACGCCACAAGAGCATAGTGGCAGAGGCGCGCCAATGAACGCAGCTTTAACGGTTGTCCATGCACCACGCCCACCCAAATGACGACTCAGAAAATCAGCCGGCACCAACCCCTTAATCAAGCCGGCGACCACAAAGCCTAAAAGCAACCATGGTGCCGATTCGACAAATAAATCAATAAAGTTTTGTAGTAGATCCACGCTCTAAGTCCTCGTGTTCGTCAGGTCACCAGTTTCGAGCGCCTGCAGTATGGAACAATGTTCGGCTGACTCAGGTCCCCCACAACAGGCTTCGTTGAGAGTTTCCAAGGCCTGCTTTATGCGCGTTAGCTCTTTGAGCTTCGCCTCCACGTCTTCGAGCTTGGCCTCAGTAAACGTTTTCACTTCCTGACAGGAATGCTCATTTTTTTCGATTTGAATAGATAACAACTCATTGATGTCATTCAGGGTAAAACCCACACCTTTAGCCCGCTGAATAAAGCGGATTTTTTCTATGGCTTCGGACTGATACATGCGATAACCAGCCTCTGTGCGAGCAGCCGGATCTATGAGCTGATTTTTCTCGTAATAGCGTAGAGTATCGTTACTCACGCCGGTCAATTTTGCTAACTCGCCTATCCGATACATGCCCGCCTCCGCAGTGCTACTTTGCAACATCAACCACACTATAAACCTTGGAGTCTACTCCAAGGTCAATAGTCAGGCCGTAAAAATAGTCGGCAGCCTGTCAGGTCGTTTGCCTACTCATTTTTCGATGCGTAAGACACATAGTGCCCAAGCCAATAATGAACAATGGCAGGAAGGGCTCTAATGGCCAGAATGGCAGCCAGAGAGGAAGCTCAGCGATATGGCCGGTGCCCGTCATAAAATCTGTCACGACGTACTGCCATAGTGAGCCACTGACTGCGGCTGTAAACCCTAGTGCAATTAGCAACCCGCCTATTGCAACAAGACCAGCCGAGGCCATACCTGACTCGCCGGCCGCAGCTAAACGCAGCTTGCCCCAGGCCGCAATTCTTACTGCAACCGCCAGGAAGCCGCAGGCATACAGAATGTAATCCAACATTCTGGGAGCGGCATAGGGCTCGAGGTTTGGGTAGTAAAACAAATTCCACCAGTAGACGCTAAAGGGGTAGGCCCAGAGAAAGTACACACCGCAAGTATGGATAATTCTCCATTGTGCTGGCGTTATTTTCTTTCTGGCAAACTGGAATGAAGTCAATGTCATTGCCGCCAGGAACAGGTAACCGATAGTGCCTTCAAGTTCATCTCGAAAATAGAAAATATCACTTAAGTAATAGTCACGATGCACAGTCGACACTATCAGTATGAATAAACCCTGCCAGGCCATCGCCACGGCGAAACAAAGGCCCAGATATTTTCTGTTACGCATCAGCCATTTTGTTAATGCGCCAGGAAACAGAACAAGAAGCGACGAAGTGGCGATAGCCAGAAAAATAAACGGAATTGCCCAGCGCACGGCGTAGCCGATCATATGCGAGACAGCTTCGCCAGTGGATAAGCCCGTCTTGAACATTTCCAGTGCAATGAACATCGATATGGGAAATGACAGTAAGTAAAAGAGGCCCCAGCGATTAAGTATTTTTTTGTTCAACATAGAAGGGACACACTCTGAAGGAATGATGCGTTCAGCATGATACTCCGCACAGGCAGCGCTGTACCGCACATTGGCTACGTGATACCGTACCATCGAACTCCTTGTTTTCAAATAAAGATATGATCGCCTATTTGAAGGACCAAACTATTGCCATCGCAAAAGCCTTGCTTGCTTGTGCACCATGGCTGATAGCAATGTACTTGCTGTTCTGGATGGAGAAAACCGATACCTGGACGTCAGAAACGCCTCTTCGTGACCCTTTAAGTGTTTGCGTCGTGGCCGTCGGAATGCTGTCTTCCCTTTTTGTGTATACCAATTTGTTTGCCGGCAACGGCAAGAAAGCAGAGTAAATCTCCGCGGCTATGTTCGAGTTTTATTTAAGCCACGAATACTGGTTTGCGGCTATCCAGTTGGGTCTTGCGATGCTCGGCATGGGTGCAACCCTTGCTGTTAGCGATTTTCTTAAAGTTCTGGCTGCGCCGAAAGCTATATCAACAGGGCTACTACTGCAACTTTGCGCAGTACCCCTGCTCGCTTTGCTTTATATTTCTGTACTTGGCCTTAACAGCGGTATTGCGATCGCAATCGCCCTCATTGCATCTATTCCAGGTGGCACAACATCAAATGTATTTACTTATCTGGCCGGCGGAAACACTCCCTTGTCAATTACAATTACCGGCGTCAGCACACTAGCGTGCCTGTTCACCACACCATTTATCCTGCAATGGCTAACGGCCGATGCAATGCCAGACAATTTCAATATGCCGGTCGGGCAGATAGCCTTTGAGATTGGTGTATGTCTGCTGATACCACTATTTGTCGGCATGTTAGTTCACCGTTTACTACCCAACCACGCTGCATGGGTGGCCAAATGGGGTGTTAGGGCATCATTGTTCGTTATTTTATTGATTGTTATCGGTGCCAGTGGCAGCGGCCGTCTTGATATTGACGCTTTTGGCGGTCTCAATGTTGCCTATGTGCTTGGCTTTACCGCGTTGCTGGTGTTACTTGGCGTAAGCGTACCCAGACTTCTTGGACTGTCTAACCGAGACGCCACTGCCATTGAAATGGAGGTGGTTGTGCGTAATACAAACCTGGGAATTCTTGTCAACGCTTCTTTGTTTCCCACCGTTGCTGGGAATGTCAGCGGGATAGGCGGCACAATATTGTTTGCATTGCTTTTGTATGGCGGGATGCAGTTGCTGTTGGCGATGCCATTTGTATTTCGCAACCGTAGACATAATTCTGTAGCGCGCTGAACGATAGCTAATCACAAAATTACATCAGGATTCTGACTACGCTCAAGTATTTGCCGATACAACTCTTCCAGCTGCCCCGAACTATCACCCCCTTGATAAAGCAAGGCACCGGAAGAAAAGCTGCCACCAAACGTAGCGGCAAGCGTGACAGCCTGCGCCAGGCCTGACGCGAATTCTTGATCACCAAGCGGCGATAAGGGATGAATGAACGTACTCCATAAACTGCCATTAGCAATCGCATAGCGAGCATCCAGCGCAGAATCAAAATTGGCCTGCATCAATCTAAGTAATATCGCGGCGTCCAGCGCTTCAGTGTCGGGTATCTGGACAATGATACGCATGCGATCGGCATTTTCATCCGTGATAACCATCGCAAAGAAGCCTTCAAGCTCGAATTGCCACTGACCCGCGTCGCCTTGAACATCCAGCTTCATGGATTTCATTAATGTTTCCAGGCGAGCGTTATCCATCTTGCGCTCACCACTTTCCTGTTCGTTGGCTTGAGCGGAAATCGGTAACAGCATTGCTATCACGACTACGGTTCTCAACAGTATTTTCATGGCTCAACTACCTTCTTGCAGCCTGGATGGATAACCGTACGAGGCTGCACACTCATGCAATGCAGCAGCAATATCGTCCTCAGCCTTAATGATTTTTTGCAAGTCCAATTCCTACCGTTAGCAGTATTTCATAACACAAAACACAGTGACAGCATCGTTTATCTGAAATTTTGGTTTCATTCTGTGCGCTCTGTTATGTGAAAGTCTTTCCATCTTGGCAGGTCGCGCACATCGACTGCAGATCGAACGCCGACTGGCGTAGCGAATTCAGTATAATGGCTATATAAAAACTTGAGGATAAAACCAATGAGCTCTATGGATTTTACCGACAGAAGCGTGATCGTTACGGCTGCAGGTGCTGGAATCGGACGCGCAAGCGCTGAGCTATTTGCCCGTCATGGTGCAGGCGTAGTGGTCAACGATATCAATCGTGATGCCGCATTGGAAACCGTCGAACTCATCAAATCTGCTGGTGGTAAGGCGTCGGCGTTTGCCGGTGACGTAACGCACTCTTCAACGCTTGACGAAATGGTGGCTGCGGCCTGCGAACTTTACGGACGACTGGATGTAATGTTCAATAATGCGGGCGGGTCTTTTCCAACGCCAATGTTGGATATTGACGAGTCTCAGTATCGAAAAATTATGGCATTGAATATTGATGCGACTTACCACGGCACTATGGCCGCATTGCGAGTGATGGTACCTCAGGGTAGCGGTTGTATTTTGTCAACCACTTCAGCCGCCGGTCTTGCCGCTATGCCCGGACTCGCCGTATACGGCGTTGCAAAAGCGGGAGTGATTTCTTTGATGCGCAGTGTTGCTACTGAGTATGGGCGTTGCGGCATTCGCGCAAACGCTATCTCTCCTGGAGCGATGGAAACTCCAGGATTGGTGTCGTGGCTGGAAACTCTACCCGGTGGCGTGAAAGGCTATAACGACGCACAACCGCAAGGTCGCCTTGGGAAACCGGAAGAGATTGCCAGCGCTGCTCTTTTTCTTGCATCACCTGATGCGAGCTTTGTAAATGGCGCATGTTTACCGGTTGATGGTGCGGTGCATGCCACGCTATGGAATCCGCTTGCCTGACAAAGAGGATTACGTTTAACGAAGCGCTTCAATTTCTGTCCACTCACTTGAGGTATAGATATGTTCAGCAATCCAATCACACAACGCAGACTGGAATGCGCAGTTGTGCTGTTCGCGAGTTTCCTCGTGTACTACCACATGGGTTTTTCCTGGGGACTGTTTGCAGTATTGTTTTTCATTCCTGATCTTTCATTATTTGCCTATCTGAAAGGCCCAAAAATTGGAGGTACTGTTTATAACCTGGCGCACTGCTTTATCGGGCCAATACTTCTTGGGTTTTTCAGCTTGTATTCGGCTAATCCATTATTACAGGCTATTTCCCTTATCTGGTTGGCTCACGCCGCATTTGATCGTGCAATTGGCTGGGGGCTCAAATACCCTGATAGCTTTTGCAATACCGATATGGGCTTAAAAACCCTTGCCCTTGACAATAAGTATCTAAGATAAGCCGTTAACTGCGGAGGTTTGCGTTGAAGAATTTTGAAAAAAAGGTAGCTGTTATTACGGGTGCGGGTGGTGGATTGGGCAGCGCATTGGCCAAGCAATTTGCCGAGCTTGGCTGTGATCTTGCATTGGTTGATATCAGCGAACAAGCTTTAGGAAAGCTCTCTGAGAGCTTACAAGGGCACAATGTCTTGATCAGCACGCATGTAGTGAACATCACTAGTAAAGAGCAGATGAGCGCGCTGCCAGCCGCCGTTATAGACATGCACGGAAAAGTAAATGTACTGATCAACAATGCGGGCATCACCTATCAAAAGTCGTTTGCCACGCATTCGATTGAAGACTGGGAAAACATTGTCGGCATAAATTGGTGGGGGGTATTGTATGGCTGTCACTTTTTTCTGGATGCCTTAACGCAGGCAGAAGAAGCTCATATCGTTAACCTATCAAGCATGAGTGCGTTCGCTGGTCTGCCCGGCCAAACTTCTTATTGCGCGACCAAAGGCGCGGTTAAGCTACTCAGCGAAGCAATGTGGGCGGAAATGGAGAAGTTAAATATTGGTGTTACCTCGGTTCACCCTGGGGCGATCAAGACCGATATGATTCAGGCAACGCTGCAAGAGTCAGACGATGTGCAAGCGGCTCAGCGTAATTACGAGATGGCGCACAGAATTGGCGTTACACCGGATAAAGTGGCGGGGGAAATCATCAGCGCAATCCGGAAAAACAAAATTCGAATAAGAGTGGGCAAAGACGCCGTGATGCTGGATATTCTGAAGCGCATGCTGCCCAATGGGGTGCAGAAATTATTACGTAAGGTTGCCTAGGTAATTTGAAGAGTGACGTTTATGAGGCGAAGCAAAGTGCATACCTGCGTTGCGGTTCTGGCGCTACTGATCAATGCCTGTGGTGGTGATCCGCATCCCACAGGAGCGATGTCCCATCAGGCATTGCCAAAAGAAATTGTTGCTGCCCGTGATGAACGTCGACAGATTCCAGCAATAGCGCAGCCTGGCAAGACAAACCGTCAGATTTTATTCGGCGACTTACATGTGCACAGCACTTATTCAGTGGACGCTTTCACGCTTGAATTGCCAATGATGGGCCAGCAAGGCGTGCACACGATTAGCGATGCCTGTGACTTCGCGCGCTATTGCGGGAAGCTGGACTTCTTTAGCTATAACGATCATTCGGAAGGCCTGACCCCAAAACACTGGCAAGCCACCAAAGACACCGTTCGCGCCTGCAACGCCAGCTCAGATGCAAACAACCCCGACCTGGTCGCATTTGCCGGGTGGGAATGGACCCAGATGGCCACGGCAGCGAACGCGCATTGGGGCCATAAAAATGTGATATTTCCCGGCACTGACGAAGATCAGTTGCCCGCTAGACCCATCAGCGCGCGCATCACACCCGAGAATCTTGGCGTATTTGCATTATCCAGACAGAGCGGTTCAGCGAAATTTATAGACCCTCTGAATTGGAAATCATACGCGAACCTGATTCGAATGCTGGATGACATCGCGGCAGTGCCAGGCTGTGACACCACAACGCACGTGAAAGATCTACCGGTTGATTGCCACGAGAATGCGCCAACGCCAGATGTACTGTTTAGGAAACTTGATGAATGGGGGCTTGATCATCTGGTGATTCCGCACGGCAACACCTGGGGCGCCTACACCCCCCCAATGGCCAGCTGGAATAAAGCACTTTCAAGGCAATACCACAATGACAGACAACAACCGTTGCTGGAGATTATGTCTGGGCATGGCAATAGCGAAGAGTTTCGCCCATACCAGCAAGCCAACGCCAATGGCAATGGCTTAAGTTGCCCTGCACCACAAGATGACTACGTGCCCTGCTGTTGGCAGGCCGGTGAGATCATGCGCAAGCGTTGCAATGATCTTGATGCTGTCGAATGCAACACCCGTATAGAACGTGCCCGCCAATACGCGGTTGAAGCCGGCAATCGCTACATTGGCGTATTCCCCGATACTGTTGCGAATGATTGGCAACAATGCGGCCAATGCACCGATTGTTTTAAGCCAGCGTTCAACCAAGTGTTCAAAGAGAGTTCGCAATACGCCATGGCGTTGAGTAATTTTGATGAAACCGATGAAAATGGCAGGCCACAGCGTTTCCGCTTTGGGTTTATAGGCTCAACAGACGACCATACTTCGCGACCAGGTACAGGGTACAAGCAGTACGAGCGACGTAAGATGACAATGGCTACCGGTGTGCGTAGCGATTTCTTTGGCAGCATCGCTTCACGTATGGCGGGTGAAATGATTGACCCGCAAATGCCACAGCAGGTGAAAACAACAACACCTATTCCAGATATGGAGCGCATGCAGAGTTTTTATTATCCGGGTGGTATTGTTGCTGTGCACTCCGAAAGCCGTCGCCGCGAAGATATATGGTCGGCAATGAAACGCAAGGAAGTTTATGGCACATCCGGGCCCAGGATATTGCTCTGGTTTGATTTGCTGAATAGTCGCAACGGCCCTGCACCAATGGGTAGCAGCCAGACATTAGCGGAAACGCCAAAGTTTGAAGTCAGGGCGATGGGAGCGTGGAAGCAATTGCCCGGCTGCCCGGCTGATACAAACGCCCTCAACGAGCAACGCAAAGAATATCTTTGTGCTGGTGAGTGTTTTAACCCGGCCGAAGAACGCGAGCCTATCGCCGCGATTGAAATTATTCGTATTCGACCGCAGCACTTTCGCGGAGAAGCTGTGGAATCACTAATAGAAGATCCATGGCGTCGTTTTGAATGCACGCCCAGTCAGGAGGGTTGCGTAATTCAATTTGAAGACGAAGAGTTTCTTGATTCTGGCAGAGACAGTTTGTATTACGTACGCGCATTACAAGAAGCCACACCAGCGATCAATGGCGGGAATCTAAGACCTCAGTACGATTCCAATGGCGAACTTGTATCGATCAACCCGTGTTACGGCGACTACCGAACAGACTTTAATGATGAGTGTCTTGCGCCCGTGAATGAAAGAGCATGGTCGTCGCCTATTTTTGTCGACCAGTCTCTGTAAGCAGACGCTTAACGCGTGAACAAACTGCGCAGCATCGGGCCTACGCCACGCTGCTCACTTCGATAGGTCAGCAACTCGTCGATCATTGATTCGAGCTGGGTCGCCACCTTGCCACGAATGGTTTTCAACTGCCGCTGGCTTGGTTCTTTCCCTTCAAATCGGGAAAGATCGATGGGCGTGCCGAATTGAATAAAACACTGTTGGGGCTTTGGCCAAAGACTACCGAACAAGCCCGCCGGAATGGGAGGCACCATATCGGGGCGAATGTCTTTATCTAGCAAGCCCAGGGCTCTTGCAATATTGGCCACGGGTGTTTTCAGCAATTCTTCACCCTCTATGCGATGATCAAAAAACTCATCCGGCCCCACCATGGCAACCGGCATGATGCTGTAACCATGCAATGCCGCCATCTTTACAAAACCGTAGCGCTCTTTCCATTGCAAGGTATAGCGCTGCGCCTGCGTTTTAGTGGCTTCGTGCGCGCCACCGGGATAAACCAGCATATCTCGGCCATCGCGCATTAGTGCACTGCAGACATCAGGATGGCCAAGCACCCCACCTTGAGAAAGAATAAATTCTTCGGTGATCTTGTTCCATAGGAATCGATCACCCATTGCCCGCAGGAAACGCCCCGTCTGGGCATAGATAGTGGGGCCAAGTACCATGCCATCAATTGCGAACAAGGAGTGGTTTCCAACAAACAGGCATGGTTTGTCTGGCAGGTTCTCAACATCGAACAATTGCGGGTCGTATACCCAGTCTATGTATTTATACGCCCTGGCATGAAAATCACCCCGCGGCTCGGTCAATGAAAGGGCTTGCTGAATATGCTGTGTCAGCCAAGCCTGATCAAATGGTCCATTGTTCTGAGTACTGTCTTTCGCCATACTAGGATTATACGCTGTTATGGCCTCAACGAGGTCTGCCGAATCGACCAGAGGAACCCATGTCTGAAACAATTATAAAAAAACGCGCCTGTCATCTGTGCGAAGCCGTCTGCGGATTGGATATTCACCTTAAGAATAATGAGATTGTGGCCATCAAAGGTGATAAAAACGACCCCTTGTCGCAAGGGCATATTTGTCCGAAAGCCGTCGCTCTGCAAGACATTCATAATGATCCAGAGCGACTTCGTGGCCCGGTAAAACGAGTTGGCAACG
>JBGCDE010000031.1:0-4265 GCA_045105115.1 Pseudomonadales bacterium
CGGTGATAGGTTAAATACGGTGGCAAAAGCCCGTAGGCAAAGAACATCATCTCGCCCGTCTGTGAGCACACCTTGGGGTGAGCGGTCATTGGCGTGCTGAGCTTGCCGTTAAAGTCATAAGCACCCACCGTTTCCAGCTCAGTGGAAATCTCCCAAGGCAGATGCGCTTCTTCCAGCGCCAGAATTTTTCCCGCATGATGAACAATGTGCGTGTTTGCAGCTGATTTATGCAGGTCCATCAAGGACTCAATCGAGTCAGCGTCCGGGTCTGCATACAATGGCGTCTGAACGTAGCGGTTACGGTACCAATTGACGCTACCGTTACTCAGCTCAATACCGTGGATCATACCGTTACCGAAAAACCAGTGGTCTGACCACCCAGTTTGAGGGTTAGGGCCGTTACGTAAAAAACGGCCATTTAGCCCTGAAGGAATGTCACCCTCTACGTGCAACGCCGTGTCGTTGCGTTCTTCAAACGTGGGTGCAAAGTTATCTTTCAGGAAGAACGGTTTCTTCTCTTCTATCTGGTTCATAAGGTCTCCGTGATCACAGTGTTCACTTTATCATGTAGTCGATTACCGAACCGAGAGAATCACCGTATCTTATCGCTCTCACTCTACTCGGCTTTCTAATCCGCAAGTAAACGATATACGTCAGCTTCCTTTAAAAACAGCCTCGCGCCGCTCTAGTCGCGCCGTGAGGCTTTCTGCAAAATCATCAGAGCGAAACAGGCGGCCCAGCGCTTCGTTTTCAAGATCAAGTGCTTGCTCAAACTCCGCTAAATGAGGCGCGTGTACAATACGCTTCATTTCACGTATAGACAGGCCTGGGGCGGCCGGCGGAATCAACTGCAGCGCCTTTGCCCGGGTGAACTCAAGCAGCTCACCATGTGCTAGTACTTTGTTGGCGATTCCCAAATCTACCGCTTGCTCAGCCGAAATTCTCTCTGGAAAGAAAAGCAGTTCTTTTGCTTTTTGAAAACCCAATAGGCGCGGCAAAAGAAACGTGGAGGAAAGCTCTGCCGCGATTCCCAATTTTGCAAAAGGCAGCTGTATCCAGGCGTGTTCCGACATATAGATTTGATCGGCAGCCGCTAAACACAAAGTGAAGCCACCGCCAATCGCCAGACCATTAACAGCAGCAAGTATGGGTTTATCACAGCGCAAAAAATTCATGGTAGTGCGTTTTTGGGCAATGTCATTGAGATCTATATCATCAAGCACCTCTTGCGATAAGCCTTCCATTGCATCGGGACTGAAGTAACCACCACTACTGAATGCTTCTTTCTCTGGCGTGTTTGCATTAGCATTTGCTGCACCTGTCATTATCATTACGTGTGCGTTGTCGTCCGATTGGAAATGTTCAACGGCGTAGAATATTTCAAGAAAGCTAACGGCGCTTAATGCATTTTTTCGCTCAGGCCTATTAAATAGCAAGGTGGCCACACCCGAATCATCTACCGAGTAGTGAATATCTTTAAACTCGTTTGCGTTCATTGGCAATTGCTCCTCTGCGTTCTATAAAGATATGGCTTGTAGTTTTCAATGAACACATTATGTCAGTTTCATCGCATAAATTGAAAAATTGATTGCTGAAACGGTGCTTTCGTCAGGGCTTCGCGAGCGGAAGAAAAAAGACCCACTCATTGCTTAACAGATCATAAATCTACAAGACTTTATGTACAGAGCCACACGTTTTCCGCTACGCTGGCGTTATGAATAGCAAGAACAATATCAGCTTCTGGTTCAGCCAACTTGATGAACCCGGTCTACCCAGACCAGAACTGACCGAAGATATTACTGCCGACATCGTTATCGTGGGCGCAGGGTTTACCGGCTTATGGACAGCCTATTACCTAAAGCAAATCAAGCCTGAGCTTAACATTGTTATTTTGGAAGCCCGCATTGCGGCTTACGGCGCATCCGGTCGAAACGGCGGTTGGCTGATGGGCATGGTTGAAGACCTTGAAGGTCAGGTAGCCCATCTTCCACTGGAAAAACGCCGTGCAGCATTTAATGAAGTTCACAGCCTCATAGATGAAGTAGCGCGCGTAACCGAGTTAGAAAACATACCATGTGATTTGACAAAAGGCGGCGCCATTTACGCAGCAGCACGTTTTGCAGAGCAAATACCCTGGGCAGAACACTATCTTAAGCTAAGACTTGATGCTGGTCATGACGAAGAAGACTTTCGCTGGCTTAATGCCGGAGAAACTCGCGAGCACATCAACCTTCGGGAGGTCTATGGCGCTGTATATTGCAAACACGTCGCCGCTATACAGCCCGCCAAATTAGGTAGAGGTCTTGCGAAAGCAGTCGAAAAACTGGGCGTGCAGATTTACGAACAAAGCCCTGCATTACTGGAAGACAAGAATGCTGACTTCTCATTCGTACGAACTGCAAAGGGTTCGGTAAAAGCCGATGTTTGCGTGTTGGCTACCGAAGGGTTTTCATTTGGAAACAATGCTCTTCAGCCCTATATCATTCCTTTGCAAAGCAAGATTATAGCAACCGAACCTTTGAGCGACTCACTGTGGCAGGAAATTGGTTTTCAATCTCGCCAAACCTTCTGCGACTTTAGTCGCTTGCAAACGTATGTGCAACGCTCAGCCGATGGCCGATTGATTTTCGGTGCCCGAGGCGTTTATGAATACGGCGGCAAACCATTTGCTGATCGAGTGCTGCCTGAATCTGATCCTGGTTTTCAGCTTTGCAAACGGCTGATGCATGACTTTTTTCCTGCTCTTCGTCATAGTTCCATTGAATATCAGTGGGCTGGTACCTTTGGAATGGCCAGAAAATTTTCGCCGCATGTTATTTATGACAAGTCGAATCATTTTGCTACGGCGGGCGGTTACGGCGGTGAAGGTGTTGGTGCCTCGAACTTGTTCGGGCGCACACTTGCTGAGCTTATTCTTGGTCAAACAACTGTCAGAACTGATATGCCCTGGGTATCAACTATTGCAATTGAGACGGCACTCAAGCGCTGGGAACCCGAGCCATTTCGCTGGCTGACTTACGCACTTGCTGCCAAGGTATTTTCCCTTGAAGAGAAATTTTGTTGTGATTCTAATTCTAGTAAGTTGAAGAAACGATTATTTGCCTCAGCAGCAAATACAATCGAGCGTCTACTTTAGACAAGCAAATAGACTCTCAAATGTGATATTCAAATACCTCGCGCCCATATCGGGATTCGAAGTCTTGCGCCACTTCAAGGGCTTCCTGCGGATTTCCTCGCGCTTTACGTTTAAGCAACTCAAGCACCAAGGAAGTCACAGTTGGAAGCTCTAACTCGCCTGTTTTTTCTAGCTCAATCCACTGCAGATCGAGAAGCTCTCCATTACTTCGCAAACTTCCATGCGCCACTGTTGCATCAACTGTAAAAAAACGGGCATCAAAACGGCGAGGCGAGCCTTCTGGCGTAATCGCACGCGCGAAATACTGCAAACGATCCAAGGCTGGAACAAAACCTTGGGCGTAGAAATCTTGCCAGCCGGGCACCTCAGTTGTTTTTGTGGAGCCAGGATAGCCGACGATGAGCCCGGTTTCTTCGAAAGTTTCTCGAATAGCGGTGAGCCCCAATACATTCGCACGCGACGCACTGGTGGAGTTGCACAATCGCTCCACCTGCAAGGGGCTAAGTGTATTATCGAGGTCTAATAGTTCATCATCTGGATCGCAACGTCCGCCTGGAAACACATACACATTGGGCATGAAAATGTGCTTTTTATTACGCAGCCCCATCAATACTTCATCACCGCGCAGCAATATCAATGTTGCCGCATCCACGGGCTCTACATACACATCATTCATTAGATTCGAGCAGTCACCCAGTCAACAACGGTGGCGTGAATATCAGGCGCTTCTGGCTCATTAAATATTTCATGAAACAGATCGTCATACACTATAAGTGTCTTATCGCTAGATGCTAAACGTTCATGCAACAATTTTGAACCAGCGGCGGCAGCCATGGAATCCGCGCCGCCGTGCATTATCAGCATGGGTATAGTAATTGACTCACCACCGTCTTGCGCTATCTGCATTGAATCAAACAACTCTTTAACAAGTCGAGCGGAGGCTTTTCCGTGGTGTACTAATGGGTCATTGTTGTAATTCTCAACTACTTCAGGGTCCCGGGAAACGCCCTTCGCGTCCAGTTGCAGCACGCCAGCTTTCGGTGCTAGAAATGATAATAAACGTATGGTCAGCATTTGCAGCATGCCCGGTTGCAAAGGGCTCATGATCGCTGAGCCCGATAATACGCAG
>JBGCDE010000032.1:0-3510 GCA_045105115.1 Pseudomonadales bacterium
AGACTGGAGTCGCTGCAACCCTATGCTTTATACCGGCCACCCGGACTAAAAGGCAGCATTCTATTCCCCGGAATTGACGGTGGCGCCGAATGGGGTGGTATGGCGTATGACACCAAGCAAAGACGCCTGTTCGTTAATGCCAATGAAATACCCTGGCAGTTACAAATGGTGGAACTGCAAGACGGTACGCAGAGCCCGGAATACGCCTACATGATGCTGTGTTCCGGCTGCCATGGCACCGACCGACGAGGAGACGGCGTAAGCGTTCCTGGCTTGCTGGATGTATCGACACGTATGTCAGCCTGGAGCGCTTGGCAGTTGATCAACAAGGGCCGAGGCCGAATGCCGGGTTTCGACAACATGCCAGCGATTGCGCGAGCATCGGTGCTGTATTACCTATGGACAGAAGATGCTGATGCGAATGCCGACACCCGGATAGTGGACCGCGAATACAAGGGCGGGCCATTGGTCAATGCGGGGTATCAGCGCCTGCTTGACCTGGAGAACATGCCAGCCAGCCAGCCGCCCTGGGGCTCTCTCACAGCAATTGATCTCAATAGCGGCGCAGACTCAGCCGAGGTGGCGTGGCGAATCCCGTTTGGCAACTACCCGCAAATGCTTGAGCAAGAGCAGGAAGGTTTAGGCTCGGAAAATTACGGCGGACCTATTGTGACAGCCGGTGGCCTGTTGTTTATCGCGGCAACGCCAGATAAACGTTTAAAAGCGTATTCCAGCGAGACAGGCGAACTACTGTGGCAAACCACTTTGCCTTTTGCGGGCTTCGCAACACCCAGCACCTATATGCGTAATGGGCGCCAATTCTTAGTGATTGCCGCGGGTGGCGGCAAATTGGGACAAGTCAGCGGCTCAACGTATGTCGCGTTTGCATTACCGGAGCCAAAGCCTATCGCAGTAAACGCCAAACCTGAAGACGCTTACAGCCACCAGTAAACAAGCAGCCCGGCTGCTGCACCTACCAGCAAAGCATTTCGAAAAACCGGCAGACCGCCACCAAAGCCATGCATCAAAGCGGCCATAGGGTCTTTATTCGCGCGCGCGTGCAGAATGACTGGCCACTCCAGCTTGGCCACGAAACCCGCTGCAGCGACGGTGCTGGCCAGCAAGGCCATACGATGTGGCTCGTCCATCGGTATTGTCCACCACACCAGCGCTATCGCTAAAAAATTGCCCAGCGTACCGCCATAGCTCATGGCGAGAAAATGTGCGTTGGTATTGCTTTTAAAATCGAAGTCGTAAGCTAATAGCGCGGGCTCAGCTTTCAGTGGCGCTTTGGCACCAGACCAACGAGTGCCTAGAAAATGGCCCCATTCATGCATTAAGTGCGCAAAGCCAACGCCTGCAAGAATGGCCGCCAACACCGCAAAACCGTTCGCCACACTGAGCTCAGTGAGCGTCGACCAGCTGTCAGCCGCTGCGAACAAAATAATAATCCCCAGCAACCCCAACAGATGCCAACGCCCTTGCGTTAAGGCGGCCTGCAACTGCGGATCCATTTCTTTGGCCGCTGCTTCGAAATCCAGTGGATCATCATTGTTATCGGTTGAATCCATACTGCTTACTCCAAGAAGTCAGTCGTTTGTTACTTTTATATTTGGAAACTGCTTAACCGGTGATTCACGCTCGCCTAGAACTTGCATAAGTCCATCAGCAAGATCCAGATACGTCGCGGCCACGGCACCATCCGGGTCAACCGTCACTGCAGGCCGACCGGCATCGGTATTTTCACGAATACTTCGATCAAGCGGCAAAGACCCTAATAACTTGGTGTCGTAGCGCGCCGCTATTTTCTCGCCACCGCCTGAGCCAAACAAATGATCGGCATGCCCGCACTCGCTGCAAACATGCACGGCCATGTTCTCAACAATGCCAAGCACGGGAATGTTCACTTTAGTGAACATCTCTATGCCTTTCACCGCGTCGAGCAAGGCAATGTCTTGAGGTGTTGTCACAATCACCGCACCTGCTACCGGCACTTTCTGCGACAGCGTTAACTGTATGTCGCCGGTACCCGGCGGCATATCAATAATCAGCACGTCCAGATCACCCCAGTCAGTCTGCAGCAACATTTGTTGTAGAGCACCGCTGGCCATCGGCCCACGCCATACCATAGGTGTGGATTCAGTGATCAAAAACGCCATCGACATCGCCGACATGCCCAGCGCTTGCACCGGCACAAACCACTGCTGCTCATTAACCGTTCGCACTTCAGGGCGCGTTCCATCAGGAAGCCCCAGCATCAACTGCTGACTTGGACCGTATATATCTGCATCAAGCAACCCTGTCTTGATACCGCGCTGTGCCAGTGCGGCGGCCAGGTTCACCGACGTTGTTGATTTACCCACACCGCCCTTCCCGGATGCTACTGCAACAATATGCTTAACCGACTCTATCCCACTCACGTAATTCTCACCATCCGACTCTATCGCAATAAAAGGGCAAACCGGCTATAGTGACCGGCTAATTTTCCCACCACCATTGTACCTGATTGCACCACCATGGCTTCTGAATCTTTGTCCAGCCCTCGTCAAATTCTGGTTACCAGCGCATTGCCCTATGCGAACGGCCCTTTGCATCTTGGGCACATGCTGGAAGCGATTCAAACCGACATATGGGTTAGATTCCAACAACAACGTGGCCACGATTGTGTCTATGTGTGCGCCGACGACGCCCACGGCACGCCTATTATGCTGCGCGCCGAGCAAATCGGCATAAGCTCAGAGCAACTGATCGCTGATGTTCAGGCCGATCACGAACGCGATTTGAAAGCGTTTCATATCGCGCACGATAACTACTACACCACCCACTCCGATGAAACTCGAGAGCTAGCTCAAAGCATTTACCAGCGGCTCAAGGCCAACGAGCACATTGCTGTGCGTTCTATTGTTCAAGCGTTCGACCCTGAAAAACAGCTGTTTCTTTCTGATCGCTACATTAAGGGCACCTGCCCAAAATGCAAAACAGCTGACCAATACGGTGACAATTGCGAAGCCTGTGGCCACACTTACGCGCCAACTGATTTAATCGACCCGGTGTCCGTACTGTCTGGTGCCACACCGATTGAGAAAGAATCAGAACACTACTTTTTCAAGCTGCCAGAATTTACCGAGTTGTTAAAGGACTGGACCCGCAGCGGACGGCTGCAAGAGCAAATAGCCAATAAGCTCAGTGAATGGCTAGACAGTGGATTGCAGGAGTGGGACATCTCCAGAGACGCGCCCTACTTCGGTTTCGAAATTCCGGATGCGCCGGGCAAGTACTTCTACGTATGGCTGGACGCACCCATAGGTTACATGGGCAGCCACGCCAACTTACTGGCGCGCACCGGTGGTGACTTCGACGAATACTGGAGCAAAGAGTCGAAAGCCGAGCTATACCACTTTATCGGCAAAGACATCATCAATTTCCATTGCCTGTTTTGGCCTGCGGTGTTGCACAGCGCTGGCTACCGTTTACCAAGCGGCGTATTTGCGCATGGCTTCTTAACCGTTA
>JBGCDE010000033.1:0-5150 GCA_045105115.1 Pseudomonadales bacterium
CAAACTCAAGCACCACCAAATCACGCGCCTCATCGCGCTTTAGAATCTTCGCACCGCGCGCCTTCGCCGCAGTACCACTGCCAACAAAAACCGCATGCATCTGGCGATTTTTGCTATCGAGTTGCGGTGCAAGCACATGCAGATTCGTCACTACCTGGTTTCCATTGCCAACAACAAAACCAGTACCCTTGTACACTAGCCGATCAACGCCTGTAACGGGCTGTCGCGGAGGGTAGGCCGTCCCCACACCAACAATCGAAGGGCTAACTGACTCAATAGTGTCAGGCAAGCTACGTGCTTCAGCCGCAGGTACATCCACCAGTATTTGCTGCAACACTAGCAGCACTAGAACGGCATAACAGCTCAAGCTATCTCTCATGTGCACTCAATCACAGTTCCCGCCCCATAACGTTGTAGCCAGCGTCCAATACCACCACAATCCGCCTTATTGACGGTGCAGTATTGCGCTACAATAACATCCTTTAACCTGGCGAGAAGCCTCCCCAAAAAAACAAAACTTATGGCTGACCTGATACACGAGTTTATAACCCAAAGCGCACAGGTCACACCAGACTCACCCGCTCTACTTTTCAAAGACCAGACTTATTCTTACGCGCAGTTGAGTGAATCAGTTCAACAGGCCGCCAACGGCTTTTTAGCGCAGGGTCTACAAGCGGGTGAGAGAGTGGCAGTTTACCTGCCCAAGCAACCCGAAACGGTCTACACGCTTTTTGGCGCCGCCGCTGCAGGTTGCTGTTTTGTACCGGTCAATCCAATTTTGAAGCCTAAGCAACTAGCGCATATTCTTCCTGATTGTCAGGTACGCGTGTTAGTTACTTCGGCAGCGCGGCTAGAAGGATTGCGCTCAGTGTTAGATGAGTGCCCCGATTTGCAGGCGGTGGTGATTGTCGATGAAAAGCTACCCGACACTAGCGACAGCTTCCCGATACCGGTTATTGCGTACGCACAGTTCCTCGATACGTCAGCAACCGTATCCCCTCACCGACGCATCGACACTGATATGACTGCCATCCTGTATACGTCGGGTAGCACGGGTAACCCCAAAGGGGTCGTACTGTCACATCGAAATATGGTTGCAGGAGCCAACAGCGTCGCCAGCTACCTGCAGAATACGGGCAATGACAAAATTCTGGCGGTGCTGCCCCTTAGTTTTGATGCGGGCCTGAGTCAGTTAACGACTGGGTTCTCTGTGGGCGCATCTGTTGTGATCATGGACTACCTACTGCCTCGTGATGTTATTCGCGCTGTGGCGAAGTACTCCATCACAGGGCTGGGTGCTGTTCCACCTCTTTGGAATCAGCTAAAAGATCTCGAGTGGCCCGACGAGGCAGTGCAGACGATGCGCTACATCACCAACACCGGTGGTGCTATGCCCGTACCAACAACAAAGGTGCTGCAAGCCGCTTTACCTGAGACAGACATTTACCTGATGTATGGTTTAACCGAGGCATTTAGATCAACGTACTTGCCACCAGATCAGGTTAATGTACGCCCGGAATCTATGGGCAAAGCTATTCCCAACGCCGATGTTCGCGTCATCAATGATGACGGTATCGAGTGCGGCCCGAATGAGCCGGGCGAGCTGGTGCACCGTGGCGCCCTGGTGAGTCTCGGGTACTGGAATGACCGCAAGAAAACGGATGAGCGGTTCAAGCCTAGCCCGCTGCGCCCTAATGAAATTCCCAATCAAGAATTGGCTGTTTGGTCTGGCGATCAGGTCGTTAAAGATGACGAGGGGTATCTGTATTTCATTAGTCGCAAAGATGAAATGATTAAAACTTCCGGGTACAGGGTTAGCCCTACCGAAGTTGAAGAAGCTGTTTATACCAGCGGGCTGGTAGCCAGTGCCGCAGCGATGGGCGCACCGCATGCTGCAATTGGGCAAGCGATTGTACTGGTCATTAGCGCCGCTGATACAGACCAAGACCCAGCCGAACTTATCGCAGCACTAACGGCCCACTGTCGCAAAGAACTCCCGAATTTTATGGTGCCGGCGAAAATCGTGGTCGTTGACGCCTTACCTCAAAACCAAAACGGCAAGATCGACAGGAAAACCCTGGCGGAACTGCATAAAGACAGCTTTGCGGAAGACTCCTGATGTCAGAAACACCCTCGAAAAAAATACCTGTGCACGCCCCCATGAACCAATGGCCAGTGCAAGACAACTGCCTTCAGATTGGCGGGCGCTCTATTGTCGACGTTGCAAAAGAAGTGGGAACAACGCCTTTTTACGCTTACGATGGGGGCTTGATGAGCGCGCGCGTTGAAGAGTTACGCTCTGCAATGCCCAGCGGCATATCGTTCCACTACGCCATGAAAGCAAACCCAATGCCTGAGGTCGTCAGACACCTTTCAGGACTCACCGACGGCCTCGACGTGGCTTCAGCTGGCGAGCTTGCTGTTGCTCTTGCTACTGGAATCAAGCCTTTAGATATTAGCTTCGCTGGCCCGGGAAAGTCTGATCAAGATTTAGCCGCGGCAGTTGAGGCTGGCGTGATTATCAATATGGAATCAGAAGGCGAAATGGCACGCATTGCAGCGATAGCTGAATCCACGGGTAAACGTCCACCTGTCGCAATCCGGGTAAATCCCGACTTCGAACTTAAGGCTGCCGGCATGAAGATGGGCAGCGGCCCTAAACAATTTGGCGTAGATGCTGAAAAGGTTCCCCAGATGCTGAAGACGCTGGGCGAGTTACCACTCACATTCATGGGCTTTCACATTTTCAGTGGGTCACAGAATTTGCGCGCTGACGCCATCATCGAAGCGCAGACAAAAACCTTCGAACTTGCCTTCCGACTCGCCGAGGATGCTCCGGCACCGGTACAGTGGTTGAACATTGGCGGCGGCCTTGGTATCCCCTATTTTCCAGGCGAAGAGCGTCTAGAGCTCGCACCAATCTCGAAAAACCTACAGACCCTGTTGAAAGATGCCAATTCACGGTTTCCCGACGCCGAAATAGTGATGGAGTTGGGGCGGTATTTTGTTGCTGAATCAGGCATTTACGTCTGTGAAGTAATCGATCGGAAAGAGTCTCGAGGCGAAGTATTTTTAATCACCAATGGTGGGCTACACCATCATCTAGCCGCCTCAGGGAATTTTGGTCAGGTAATCCGTAAAAACTACCCCATCTGCAAAGGCAATGGCGTGACTGCGCAGAGCACTGAGCAGGTTAACGTGGTCGGCCCTCTGTGCACACCGCTTGATTTGCTTGGCAACAAAGTCAACCTACCCATGTCTGATCGTGGAGATTTGATCATCGTCTTCCAATCGGGCGCGTATGGCCTAAGTGCTAGCCCAAGAGATTTCTTGAGCCACCCCCACCCCGGAGAGGTCTTCTTGCCCTAAAAAATGTAAAATGTTTTACAGAGTTGCTCCTATCTGTTTGTTTTCATTTTATTTTTAGGGGTTACAACCGTATCATCCCCCCCGGCAAGTAAGCCGTTTAACGCCGGCGCAATTTGACTAAGCGCCCAAAAAATAGGCGCCTGGTGATCCACATCACATTTTCAGTATTATTCTGGGCAGGATTGAAAAACCCGTGCTACTTTACTATGAGTACGCTCGATCTTTGTGGATAAGTGCGTCATTTGGCTGTGTATAAGTACTCGGTAGCCCTCTCCATAAGAGTCTCACAGCAAGGATTAAACGCGGTTCTTGTGGATAATAACGCCGGCGTAAACGGGCGGAAATGTTGCAACCGAACATTTCAGGCTCGCCGTCAGCAACACAAAACAAGTCATAACGCGAAGGGATAGGTTAATGGCAACTGTTCGGGTGTTTAACCACCACGTTCATACATCTTTTTACTGGCTTGCCCTAGTAGATGCAGCACTGTTTGTGCTGGCATTTTACGCGGGGGCCTATCTGCATTTCTACATAGCGCAAGACACTGGTCTATTCCAGGAATACGCCCAGCAAATTCCAACGCGAGCGCTCATTTTCTCCGGCATCACTATTATCAGCATCTCGGCAATGGGTCTTTATGTTCCCCGCATGCGCGAAGGGACATCAGGCATACTCGTGCGCACCACAGGTGGCTTTGGCGCCGCCCTCCTTCTCGTCGGTGGCGCGTTCTTCATGATGCCGGAATTTGAACTGTGGAGTAACGTCGTTCTCTACGCCGTTGGCATCTCTCTAGCGCTCAATGTTGCCAGCCGCACCGCTTTCACCAATGTTACTGATCTCGATCAATTCAAGCGCAGGGTATTGGTCTACGGGTCTGGCTCTGCCGCTTCCACGATCACCAGTTCTATGCGGCGCAAAACAGATCGCCAGGGGTTCACTATCGTTGGTTTTGTGCGAGTCGATGGCGAAGAGCCTCGCATCACCAACGAACGAATCATCAACCTGCGGCAGTCGCTAGCAGAGTACGCTGAACAAACAGAAATTGATCAAATCGTGGTGGCGTTGGACAACAAACGTGACCAGACCCCCACAGATGAACTGTTCAAATGCCGCCTGCAAGGCATAAAGGTAATGAATCTGGTCAATTTCTTTGAGCAGGAGGCTGGCAAAATTCTAGTCGACTTTGCAACGCCGGGGTGGATGACACTCACGGAAGATCTCCGCAGTGACTCCTCCTCGAAATGGACAAAGCGTTGGTTCGATATTGGCGCCAGCTTCATTCTGCTAATGGCCACTTGGCCTGTGATGCTGATTACCGCCTTGGCAATTTGGCTGGAGGACGGATTTCGAGCACCTGTTTTCTTTAGCCAGGAGCGAGTAGGCCTCAATGGCAAGGCTTTTCAGGTACTCAAATTTCGCAGCATGAGCGTTGATGCCGAGCGCGACGGCAAAGCCGTTTGGGCTGCTAAGAACGACGCCCGAGTGACTCGCGTCGGAAGCTTTATTCGTCGAACCCGCATCGACGAGCTCCCGCAAATATTTAACGTGCTCTCTGGCAACATGGCGTTCATTGGGCCCAGACCGGAACGCCCTGAGTTTGTTAAGCAGCTTGCCAAACAGATTCCCTACTACAACTCACGCCACGCAGTTAAGCCCGGTATCACAGGATGGGCGCAGCTTTGCTACCCCTACGGCGCCTCAGAAGAAGACGCGCGCCAAAAGCTTCAATACGACCTCTACTACGTCAAAAACCAAAGCTTGTTTTTAGACTTTATGGTGAC
>JBGCDE010000034.1:0-30230 GCA_045105115.1 Pseudomonadales bacterium
TGATCAAAGTCGGGCGCTAACCATTCACGATTCGGATCAAGCTGCGGAGAGTCTGCCACAATATCCTCCCAGACAGTTGGCTCCTTGTAGGGCCAGTCCGCTCTGCTTGAGGGACATCTAAGCTCATAGGCTAAGTCATAAAGCGCATCGTAGCTGTCAGTGGCAGCATCAATACGAGCCTCAAATAAACAAGCATCTAAATCTGCTCCCTGTTTTATTCGCACTTTGAGCACGGACCGTACCGCGTGTGCCAGCAGACTTTTATCAAGCAACATACGATTAACCTTACCTCAACGCTGTTCTACTACATGAACGAGAAATGCATTGTAAGCGGCTATTCCGGGGACAGTATACCGAATTCAAGTTCCGCTTCTGGTACACAGCACCCCGAGATCACAATGAGTCGATTACCAACCCCTCAAGCAGCTGCTCCTATAACTTTTGGACGGGAACAACCGACGTCAGCTAAAACGCTTCCACAAAGCCTCGAATACGCTTGGCGTTCGCCCCCAGGTCACCTTGCCCAACACGCGAATTAGATCGCAGGTCAATCACGCTACCATTTTCTTCCGAGCCACGCACACGAATCACTACATCATCTATAAAACCAAACAGTGCTGTTTCTTCATAGGCTTCTATGCGGCCATTAACAACATCTTTCTCAAGCACCGTCCAACCCATTTCGTTTACCACTTCCAAACTGCGATCAAAGGCGGCTTGTTGACCTAGACTAGTCTTTATTGATTTAAGATCGGGGAATGCCTCGCGTTGCTGCTTTGCAATCACCTCGCCTTCGTAATCCGTACTGTTTTCCCCTTCCTCGCGTGCAGCTTTGCCAGCAACAAACTGTGGTGGATCGGTGATATCGGTTGTGATGTCATGGATAGGTGGCGCGGATAAACCTGGACCGACCATTAGCGCTATAACGGCGAGAGGCACTATGCCAATCAGCATCATTTGCATTGCAGCCCCTCTGGAGTCGCTGTTACTTCGCACCAGACCCCACAGTAACGCCAGCAGGCCGAAGACTCCGATTAATACAACCACTAGCAGGGCCAATGCAAAACCGGGGAAAGCGATGCCGAAAGGTAGTACGCCGAGTTTTAAGCCCAGCATGGCCACAACAGCCACCACGATGGCGATAATCTGGAGTTTGCTTGTCTTGCTCATTATTGTTCTCGTTAATTCAAAGTGAGGGGATTATAACGTGTTTCGCCGTCATTAAACGCTCAAAGTGCCGCGAGCTTCTGCTCAAGGAATTGATCCGAAGAATCAATGCACAAGGTAAACCAGATTGGGAAGTGATCTGAGATCTGGTTTTTGCGCCAGGGATTTTTGTAATAACGCTGCAAAGCTGCATCGTCGTTTGCAAGATCCTTTTTGCCACCATATTGTTTCAACATGGTAGGGCGGTAAGGTTTGTAGTGATCATCTTGATAGACATACTGAAACGGATCGAAAACGCCTGCCAGCTCTACTCCTTGCGCGCTCTTCTCTATCTTGAAATAATCATTTCGCGTTAGAAAAAAACGATCATAGGCTTCAGTCTTTGACGCGTTTGTATCCAGCCCGTCCAAACTGACAATCTGAAAAAAACCGGAGTCTTCAATCATCTGTACGGTTTCGGCATCTGTGTTATAAAAATTGAAGTCGCCGACCAAAATCAAATTTTCCGTCCAGAAGTGGCCGCGCTTTCGCTTTTCTGTGAAAGCATCCAGTAGTAACTTCACTTCGGCCTGGCGGTGGGCCAGATCAGCTTTGGAGTCGCCGGGATGTAAATGCAGATTGATCATCGCAAACGATTTCCAGCCCGCCTGAAAGCCGGTGATGTAAGGCGTGCGTTTTAACTGCTTCACGTCACGGTCTTTGGTCAGCTCGTCCCACAAGGTTATTTCGCCGGCAAGACCCGCTAACTTAACGCGATCACGGTTAAACAAATAGGCTCCACGTTCCGCATTTCCATCACGGCCATTGGTTACGTCGTTAATCACATATGCCCAACCGTCACCGAGCAGACGCATAAGAATATCAAGGTCAACCAGGGTTGATTTGATTTCCTGAACTGCTACAAGATCAAAAGCTGAGATGGCCTCAGCAATGTAAAAATACGCTTCATTTAGCCGTTGCGTGGTGTGGCCAAACTCCTTGATGTTCCAACTGGCCACCAGCAGGTTGTTGTCAGTTTTCTTGGTGGCTACTTCCGCCAAACCGGCGCGCAATCGCAACAGACCAGCAATGGTACGTTTCTTCTCAGCAACCCCCATTTTTGGAAACACCAACGGATAACCACGTTCTTCGTAATCGGCTTTGGGCCTTAGATCATGATAATTGGGCATTGGTTACCTACCTTCTAGTGGCTGCGCTTTAGACATCAAGAATACCGTGTCTTGAACAATGCTGATAGCATTCTCAGGCTTCAAAATATTCGAAGTGTTTGTCCTATGCTAGACTCGCCGGCAGCTCAGTGGAGGCAATATTGTGAATTCAGAATTACAAAAAGCGCTAGGGTTACCACCGATGGACCAGGTTGGCTTTGTCTACAAAGACATCGAAGCCGCCATAACCATGTATGAACCATTGTTTGGCCCTTTTCAACGTATGGACCCGGGACCGTACGATTATGTATTTCGCGGCAAGCCAGAACCTGCCGAAGTGAAACTGGCGTTTGGAAAAAGCGGCGAGATTGAAATTGAGCTTATTGAATGGGTGTCGGGCGGCACTCCTCACAGGGAATTTATAGAAGCCGGACGTGAAGGCATGCACCACTTGCGTTTCATCGTTGATGATCTTCAATCGATCATCGATCGGGCAAAACCTTTTGGCTATGAAGCAATTTGGCAAGCTGACTTTGCACCGGGCTTAGCGGTTGCCTACATGGAGCGTGCCAACGACCCATTGCTTATTGAATTTTTTGAGAACAGCGGAATGTCAGACTTTAGCGGAGAGCAATCATGAGCGATGAATCTCGCCCCCCTTTTCCACCCTTTACTGAAGAGACGGCTACGCAAAAAGTACGCATGGCCGAAGACGGCTGGAACGGTCGCAATGCAGACAAAGTGGCTATGGCCTATACCGCAGACAGCCGCTGGCGCAA
This sequence comes from Pseudomonadales bacterium, assembly GCA_045105115.1. Classification (GTDB taxonomy): domain Bacteria; phylum Pseudomonadota; class Gammaproteobacteria; order Pseudomonadales; family JAUIET01; genus JAUIET01. The sequence continues at coordinate 3,095 of JBGCDE010000034.1, forward strand.
TCGCAATGAGTTTCCTGTGGGCCGCGAGCAAATCAAGACGTTTCTTGAAAACAAATGGCAGCGCGAAAATGAATACCGGCTAATCAAGGAATTGTGGGCATTTGAAGGTAATCGCATTGCTGTGCGCTTTGCTTATGAATGGCACGACGATAACGGCCAGTGGTATCGTTCCTATGGAAACGAAAACTGGCAATTCGACGAACAAGGTTTAATGGCTGAACGCCATGCCAGCATCAATGATCTGGCGATTGATGAAAGTGACCGAAAGTTTCTTTGGCCGCAGGGTCGACGACCTGATGACCACCCTGGCTTGAGTGATCTTGGTTTATAGCCATCTTTTATAAAAAAGTTTTTGCCATCCCATCAAGCATTTTGAGCTTTTGACTAACGGGTACGGTGTGATCAGGGAAACCCAAAAATGTGCCCGTGGTGCCCTGCTCTAAATATTCCGCCATTTGCTCAGCTGACGGAAAGTCATTCATCGCCAGAATGATGTCAAAAGGCTCGTTACTTCGCCCAAACGATTCGCGCGAGTCTTTCAGATGTTTGAAAATTGCTGGCATCTCTTCTGGCTCATTGCCGTTACCCATCCAGCCATGCGCGTACTTACCCGCTCGCCAAAGAGCAGGTTTGCTGGAACCACCAATAATTATTGGCACTCGCTCAGTAGGTGCTGGTGCAATCTGTAGTGGTTCGAAGTCAAAGAACTCACCATGGTATTCCACATAACCGCCGTCCCAAATCAGGTTTAGTACTTCAATACACTCGTTCATGCGCTTGCCACGCGTTTTGAAATCTACGCCGTAGGTGGCAAATTCTTCTGGCATCCAGCCTACCCCTGCGCCCAGCACCAAACGATTGCCACTAATATTGGCAATGGTTCCGGTCGCCTTCGCCACTTCTATTGGGTTGCGTAAGGGTAAAACGTAAACGGCCGTGGAGAATTTTATCTTGCTGGTTACGGCACTCATGGCCGCAATAGAGGTCCACACTTCCGGGTATGGCATGCTGCCATCAATAGGTGGTGCACCGTCTTTCGTATAGGGGTACTTAGACACCATTGATTCAGGCACGAACCCATGGTCGGCGCCCATCAAACCGTAGAAGCCCAGGTCATCGGCGTGCCGGGCAATCTGGATCATTTCTTCAACGGGTGTCCAGGGTACGATTAGCCAGTATTTCATTGTTGTTTTCCTGTACGCTTGCGGTGTACCTTATCACTCGACAGCAATGATTTTTATTAGGAAAAAACAATGAAGTATGGCGTATGCACCTTCCCTACCGACTATTCCATGCCCACGGCAACACTTGGGCCCGCATTGGAGCAGCGTGGTTTTGAATCTCTGTGGTTAGCGGAACATTCGCATATACCTGCAAGCCGCAAATCACCGTGGCCAGGCGGCACTGATCTACCGCAAATGTATTACGACACGCTCGACCCTTTTGTTGCTTTAGCGGCTGCCGCTGTTAATACCTCTACATTGAAACTGGCCACGGGTATTGCACTGGTTATTCAGCGTGACCCCATTCATTTAGCCAAGGAAATAGCCAGCCTGGATGTGGTTTCACAAGGACGGTTTATGCTGGGCATTGGCGGCGGTTGGAACCTGGAGGAAATGAGCGACCACGGTACCGATCCAAAAACGCGTTTTCGTCGCATGCGTGAAACGATCGAAGCCATGCAAGCGCTGTGGACGAATGAAATTGCCGAGTACCACGGCCAGTTAATCGATTTTGATCCTACCTACCAAAACCCCAAGCCTGTGCAAAACCCACACCCGCCAATTCACGTTGGTGGTTCATATCCTGGTGCGGTGCGTCGTGCAATTAGCTATTGCAACGGCTGGATGCCTATTTGGGGTCGCGCAACCGAGAACTTCGCTGAACAGTTAGCGGCCTTGGATAAAGCGTGCAAAGAGGCTGGTCGTGACAGGTCTGACATTGAAGTGTCCATATATTACGCACCAACCGACCCAGAGGTGATCAGCTCATTATGTGATATGGGCGTAGACCGTTTGGTGTTTGGCTTACCGTCAGTCAACGAGGAAGAAACGCTGTCGATTCTGGATGGTTTCCAGAAACAGTTTCAATAAATGACTAATACCCTACCGTAAATCGCTGCTGAACGAAGTTGGCTTTGTCCAGTTCGTCTACGGTAGCGATGGCAAGATCACGCACATAAATCGAATTTTCACCGTCCGCGTCAACCACTAACTTTGTGGTTGAGGTGCGGTAAGCGCCCATACTGGTATCCGGGTCTTTGATTTTTCGTGGTGTCCAACCCAGAATTTTCACAGGTGGTGTTACCACCGTCCAATTAATATCGCTGGCCAGATAAGTATCCAGCGCTACCCGGTGGCCAAATAGCATTGCATGCATTGGTGAGCCTTCTTTAGCTCTGAAAGGCATGTTTTCCAGCATGGTGTCAGCGTCGCCAAACATTGTGCTTGCACCGCCAATTTGAATCACACGCGGCGCCTGCTCCAGTTCCGACAATACGCTCACCATGTGCTCTGCGCCAACCGCATGCACAGTTGTTTCCGGTAGATTTCCTTCGCCGGTGCCTGACACGGAAATAATAATTGCATCGACTGTTTTCGCCAACGTCATTACTGAATCCCGGTCGGTCAAATCGCCACCAACGGCCAGAAAACCCGGCGCTGTTATCGACAAAGCCAGCGGATTTCTGGACACGCCGAACACCTGGTAGCCACGCCGCAATGCCTCATCAACAATCAGCCCGCCGATTTTTCCACTGGCGCCATAAACCGCAATCGATTTGCCGTTAGCAGGCTTATTCTCTGGCTCTGGTGTGACTGTATTAGTGCTACAAGCAAACAAACTACTGAGCAATAGAATACCGAGGAAACGCAACATAAGACTCACCAATGGCTGATCAAGCAACAATGATACGCCGTTTGCCTGCAGTGACTCAATCGGAAGACCAATCTTCCGGCTTTTCACTGATTTTTGAGGAGAGTTGTTCGAATTCTTCGTCGGCCTGATGCAAGCTGTCGATCACTTCGGAAGCCACTTCCGGCATTGCTTCAACCAGGGTGGCTGCCGCATCAACCACTTGATCCGGCGCTACTTCACTCATCATGGTCACAAATTCGCTAGCGGCATCAAGCGTGTCTTCATCTTCATCATGCGCTTCTGAGAGGTATTCAGCGTAGGCTGACGCAATTTGTGGAACCGCTTCTGGAATGGCTTCAGCAAAGGTTGACGCAAATTCAACCGACTGCTCTGGCAGCATCTCACTCAGCTGGCTCACGGCTTCGCCGGCCCATTCTTCAGACTGCTCTGCTTCTCGATCGATCGGTCGAAGGTCATCACGACCTTCAGACAATGAAGTAGCGTAGGCTTGCGCAATCTCCATGACGTCTTCGGGCGAATCCACCCCAATCGACTCGGCGGCCGCTGCAACAACGTCAACCCCCACCTCGGGTGCTGCATTTGCAATGGCAGCCACGTAGTCATTGAGTTGTTCCGGGTAACGTTGGCTTACTGCACGAATAATTTCAGCGGCGTGTTCAGGCGAGCCGGCGGCAACTGCTTCAGCAAGCTCCATATTCGATTCAGGTAAGGCGCCACTCATGGTATTGAACAGACGTACCGCATTCACACCATCAACCTGGGCAATAGACCCCGCCAGTCTTGCCGCCTGACCGGGCGACATTTCGGCCAGTGTTTTGGCAATGTTGACCGCCATGCCCGGTTGCTCATCGGCTATCGACAATGCGTAACGCGCCTCTACACCCAATAATTCATCAGGCTCCTGGTACTCAGAACGCGGGTCAAGCTCAAAGGCATTACCCGTTTCATACACCATTGGCACGTAGCTTTCCTGGTCTTCAACAGGTAAGGCTTCACGCACAAACATGCGGTATACAATTAATAACAGCAGCAACACCTGCGCCGTTGCCATAAAAGTAAACAGACTATTGGCGCCGAAGGTTTTCATTACCATTGAAGCTGAATAAGGACCAATAATGCTGCCTAGCGCGTACATAGTGATCAATCCGCCCATGGCGCTGACCAGGTCTTTCTGCTGAATTTTGTCGAAGGTTTCGGAAATAGCCATCGGATACAAACAGGCCGATATGCCAATCATCACGGCAACGCCAATCATCATTAACGTTAAGTTGCCTGCTTCAGCGGAAAATGGAACGCTTAAGCCACCGACCATGCAGATTACAAGCATAGCTAGCATTAGTGTTCGTCTGTCCATACGGTCGGACAGCATGCCTACCGGAAACTGCAAAGCCAATGCGCCGAAAACGGCGGCGCCCATAAACTGCGATAAACGCAATCCTTCAATGCCATGATGCGACGCAAACAGTGGCAGCATGTTAAATGCACCGGTGTAGAGAATGCCTGCAAACACGCAAGTGATAACACCCAGCGGAGAACTGACAAATAGTTTTTTGAATGGCATAGAGCCGCCGTCCTCAATGGCAGGACCCGCTGAGCGACTCATTACCATAGGAACCACTGACAACGACAAAACCATACCCGCCATCACAAACAAGGTGCTACCGCTAGGGTCGGCGATGTTTAGGCCAAACTGACCGATAAAAATGGCGGTCATAATTGAAATCTGATTCGTTGCCAGAATGCGGCCACGTGTTTCCTGAGTGGCTTGCCCGCTCAGCCAGCTGTCGATAGCGGCAAATACGCAGGCATTACAAAAACCCATCAGCATGCGCATAACACCCCAAAGTATGGCGTGGGTGTATAAGCTGCAGGCTAGTATGCTGATAGCAGCCAAGGCCGCGCAGGCGGCAAATACCCGAATATGCCCGGCGCGATTAATCATGGCTTTGCTGTAAAGACCGCCAAACAACATGCCGACAGCGTACATAGAAAGCACCAGACCAATCGTGTCGGTACTCATCTCTTCCAGACCCATTCGCACAGGCAAAAGAATGCCGATCAGACCATAGGCGATCATCAACAGGAAACCACTGAACAGTGGCGAAAATAATGAGGCGAGAGTACCTAGCATTAGAAAACTCAGAGCACGTTGCCGGCGGTCAATGCTGACTATGGGCGCGCAATTTAGTGCCCATAAGACGGCCCGTCAAGCTCCTTTTGACAGTGGGAATTCCGTTTTAGTGTAGTGCAGTGTCAGGCCTTTACACAAAGGCTAAAACAGGAAAAGTGACGGCTATTAATCTGGTCTGATTTCGTGCAATTCTTGCTCATCATCAAGCTGGTCTACCAGCTCTTCAAGCAACTCATAGAGCAGTTCCAGTTTGCCATAACCAAATCGTTCAGTGATTCGGTCGTAGCGCTCTGCAGAGCGAGGAGCAATCTGCTGAAACAAGCCCTTACCCGTGGCGCTTAGAACTATCATGGAGCCACGTTGGTCACCACTAACCGCTTTTCGGCTGACGAACTTGCGTGCTTCCAGATTCTGCACAATACGAGACAAGCTGGGCATCAGTAAAAAACAGTTCTCAGCCAGAGTGCTCAATTGCTGCTCGCCGTGCTGCTCTAGCGAACGAATGACCCGCCATTGTTGCGGGGTGAGACCAAACTCTTTCAGTGACGGAATAAATTCCTTCATTACCGCTTCTCTGGCGCGAAGCAAAGACATGGGTAAGGATCGGTCAAAACCTCTTAACCTGGCCTGCCGCTCGCTTTTAGGCAGGTGTTTAGCAGATGCAGACGTCATGGCCAGGTCTTGTTGCTTTCAAGCTTAGCCCAGTGGCTCATCAATAATTCCATTTGATAAAGTGCCTACCCCTTGCACACTCACCTCAACGGTATCGCCAGGAGCCAAATACCTGGGCGGATCAAAACGCGCACCTGCGCCATTAGGCGTTCCGGTAGCAATGACGTCTCCAGGCTTGAGCAGGTAAAACTGCGACAGATAGCTAATGATGTATTTGATGGGAAACATCATACTCGCCGTGGTGTCGTTTTGCCGCTCTTCCCCGTTCACAGTGGTAGTCACGCGCATGTCTTCATAATCGCTTGCAGTGAACTCATCAGCGGTAACCATCCATGGGCCAATTGAGCCAGAATGAACAAAGTTCTTACCCTGGGTTACATTGAACTTGGCGTGTCTTACCCAATCGCGCAAAGTGCCTTCGTTCATGATGGTCAGGCCGGCAATGTGGTCGTAGGCATTTTCTTCAGCAATGCGTCGCCCGCCTTTGCCAATCACTACAACAATCTCGCCCTCGTAATCTAACTTGTCAGATTCTGGCGGGCGCCACAGAGGCTGATCGTGTGCGGTTAAAGAATCTGGGGTACGCATAAAGACACTAGGGAACTTGGGCGCCTCTGAACCGTCTTTGTATTCTGCGTTGCGGTTGGCGTAGTTAACGCCAATGCACGCTATTTTTTCCGGGCGGGCAATCGGCGGCAGAAACTGTATTTCATTCACTGCTACATCTGCGCTCTGCGACGCGGCTAGTTCTTTGGCTTGCTCGAGCTGATTACTTTCTATAACGCCTTGCAAATCCATGTTCATACGTGCACCCAGATCGACAACGCCCTGATCTGTGATAGCACCCCAGGAAGCGGCGCCGTTATGCTGGTAACTTACAAATCGCATTCTTATCTCCAAACTCTGATGTTTTCTCGCCTGCAAGCGAGCATTCGCTAATTGCGCACAAGTATTTAACATGTTAACCTTATTTGCAATAAATAAATGATCAATTGGCTATATTTGATCAATTGATCGTACAAATACAATTAACGCGTTATACAGATACCGACAGTTATGGCCATAAGGCCCAGAGGACTACGCCATGTCAGACTTTGACACTAACACCACAAAAGCAAGCCAATACCTCAAACCATTCAAAACCTCTACAACGGGGCATTTTATTGGCGGAGAGTTTGTTGTACCCGAAAATGCCAAGACTTACACCAACACAACACCCGTAGACCAGAGCGATTTGGGGCAAGTGGTTGAAGGCACGGCGCAAGACGTTGATCGCGCGTGCGAAGCGGCGGAAAACGCCTTTGCAGGTTGGCGAGATGTAAACGGCGCTGAACGAAAAAAAATACTTCACCACTTCGCTGACAAAGTAGAAGAACGCGCTGAAGAAATTGCCTTGGTTGAGTCAATGGATTGCGGCCAGGCGATTCGCTTTATGAAAGCAGCAGCCATTCGCGGCGCGGCTAACTTTCGATTTTTTGCCGACAAAGCCCCGGAAGCTGCCAATGGCCAGGCTTTGTATCAAGACGCTCACACCAATTACACCATGCGTTACCCCATTGGCCCGGTAGGCATTATCACGCCATGGAACACGCCCTTCATGCTGTCTACCTGGAAAATCGCACCTGCATTGGCCGCCGGCTGTACAGTTGTTCATAAGCCCGCTGAGCTCACACCATTGTCGGCAATGCTGCTCGCGGATATTGCGAAAGACGCAGGCCTTCCAGACGGCGTATGGAACACGGTCAACGGGTTTGGTGAAGTTGTGGGCAAACGTGTTACCGAGCACCCGGCCATTAAGGCGGTGGCTTTGGTTGGTGAGAGTGCGACTGGCAGCCACATCATGCGCCAGGGTGCGGATACCTTGAAGCGCGTGCACTTTGAATTGGGCGGCAAAAACCCGGTCATTGTGTTTGACGATGCTGACTTCGAGCGAGCGCTGGACGCAGTAGTGTTTATGATTTACAGCCTTAATGGCCAACGCTGCACGTCGTCAAGCCGCTTGCTGATTCAATCAGGTATTCGCGACGACTTTATTGCAGCACTTGAGCAACGCGTTAAAAACTTGCGCGTAGGGCATCCACTTGACCCGAATACTGAAGTCGGTCCATTGGTTCACACAGGACACTTCAATAAGGTGATGAGTTACATGGGCATCGCCAAAGAAGACGGTGCCACCGTGGCCGTCGGCGGTGAAAGAAGAAGTGACTTAGGTGATGGAAACTACGTAGCCCCAACCCTGTTCACCAATGCCGATAATTCCATGCGAATTGCCAGGGAGGAAATTTTTGGCCCAGTACTTACCAGCATCAGCTTCGATTCGGAAGAGCAGGCGATTGAACTGGCCAATGACTCTGAATTTGGTCTGGCCGGTTATATCTGGACTGAAAACACCGGCCGCGCGATGCGCATGGCGAGGTACGTGGAAGCTGGTATGCTGTGGGTGAATTCGGAAAATAATCGCAACTTGCCCTCACCCTTTGGTGGCGTAAAGATGTCAGGCATTGGCCGCGATGGCGGTGACTACAGCTTCGACTTTTATATGGAAACGAAAAATGTCTGTATCGCACACGGCACGCATAAAGTGCCGGCATTAGGTCGATAACAATGAGCTTATATTACGTTCAAAAACTCTTGTACGAGTTAAATCGCAGCGAAGATTTGCAGCAGCAGTTTTTTGCCGACAAAGAGTCTGTGCTTAAGAACTTCACGCTAACTGAAGAAGAAGAAACTGCGCTGACTAAACCCGATATTGGTTTACTGTATGTGCTAGGCGTGAATGGTCAAATTCTGATGCATTACGCGGCCATGTGCGGTTACGCCTGGCCGGAGTATATTCAGTCGATGCGTGATGGCCTGGAAGAACATGGGGAAGTCCGTGCAGGCTTATACGCCACCACCGACGGCAAGGGGGCAATATGAGCCTGGTATTTGCAGGAATCTGTTCTCATGCGCCGGGTATTACCGGGCGTAAACACATGGCCGACCCTGATGACGCAGACACCTTCTATGCAGCGTTTGATCAAATGCGCGTTGAGCTGGAAGCAAGCAAGCCCGACGCCTTGATTGTGATTGCCGCAGAACACTTCGCTAACTTCTTTATGAACAACATGCCCTCGTATTGCATGGGCATGGCGGAAAATTATTACGGCCCTATTGAAGACCCCGACTGGCTTGGAATTGCGCGAACCACTGTACCCGGCAACGCCGACCTTTCGCGCAGACTGATCGAGCGCGTGATGGAAGACATCGACCTGGCCTATGCCGAAGAATGGAAGTTTGACCATGGCATAAGCGTGCCGTTGAACTTTTTAACGCCACGTTATGACCTGCCTGTGATACCAGTGAATATAAATTGTCAGGGCCCACCACTCACTCCCTTGCATCGAGCGTGGGCATTTGGCCAGGCATTGAGAAAGGCCTGCGACAGCGTACCGGAGCGTATTGCAATTGTAGGGACTGGTGGCATTTCCCATTGGCCCGCCACGCCAGACTCGGGAAAAATTGATGCCGAATGGGATCAGGATTTTCTACAGCGTTGGAGTGACAACAACAAAGAGGCGATGCTGGACTACACAGACGAGCAAACCTACCTGGACGCAGGTCAGGGTGGTTTTGAAATTCGCAACTTCATCGCTATTTCCGGCGCTACCGAAGGCGCTAAAGGCATTGTAAAGTACTACCGCCCTATTCCGATTTTTGCGGTAGGTTGCACCGTTGGTGTTGTTGATTTAGGAGTTGTGTAATGGCACATTTTGTTTTTGAGTATTCAGCGAATCTGGATAAGGAAGCTTTGGCTGTTGGTGCGCTGTTTTCGAAACTGCATGAGACGGTTGCAGCCAGCGGTATCTTTCCAATGGCCGGTATGCGCAGCCGGGCGTATTGTGCAAACGACTATTACGTTGCCAACGGTGACCCTAATCACGCATTTGTGCATCTTAACTTCAAGATAGGCACCGGTCGCAGTGAGCAAGAACAAGATGATGCGTTTAAGCTGGTAAAAGGCGTATTGCTTGAGCATTTAGATAAGCTCTATCAGTCACGCGCTCTCGCTATTTCGGTAGAGATGAGCGAGCTGCCAGCTAAACTGCGCCACAATGCCAACAATGTTCGCGAGTATATTAAGTAATGCTGACAGAAGAACAAATTCAAAAAGCGGCCGGTGATTTGTACACGGCTGAACTAAATCGCCAAGCCATAGACCCTGTGACCATGACGCATCCAGACATGGATATGAATGATGCGTACGCCATTCAAAAAAACTGGGTTGATAAAAAAGTAGCCGACGGCAGAGAGGTTGTCGGGTATAAAATTGGTTTGACCTCTCGTGCCATGCAAGACGCGATGAAAATCAATACCCCTGACTATGGCGTGCTTCTTGACGACATGCAGTTTGATAATGGAGCGGATATTTCGGTCGCGGATTTTATTGACCCGCGAATTGAAGTAGAACTGGCTTTCGTTTTGAAAAACAAATTGTTTGGCGAGGATATCAGCATTGACGACGTACTTGATGCTACCGATTACGTAGTACCGGCACTGGAACTGATTGCGGCGCGAAGCCATCGCGTTCACCCCGACACAGGTTACACGCGTACCGTTTTCGACACTATTTCTGATAACGCCGCGAATGCAGGCATTATCACTGGCGGTGAGAAATTTGGGCCGCGCGACCGGGACTTAAGATGGTGTGGCGCGCTTTGTTATTTGAACGAAGTATTGGAAGAAACCGGTCTGGCTGCCGGTGTGCTTGACCATCCGGCGAATGGCATTCGCTGGATCGCTAAACGCTTTGCGCCACATGGCATAGCGCTGCTACCGGGGCAGGTTCTACTGGCGGGGTCGTTCACGCGCCCGCTCAAGGTCAAGGCAGGCGACAAAATTCGAGCCGACTATGGACCTATTGGCGAAATTCGCTGCAACTTTGTGTAACTAAGCAATGAAAGCAATCAAGAACACATTCAAACACGCTCTCAAGGGCGCAAAACCATTGTATGGCTTATGGTTGGGTCTACCGCACAGCAGCTGCGCAGAAATAGCCGCCGGCGCTGGTTTTGATTGGCTGCTGATTGATTGCGAACACGCACCGTACAGCCTGATGGACGTGCAGCATCATTTGCAAGCCATTGCAGCCTACAATGTGCCAGCGATAGTAAGACCTGTTGAAGGTAGAACGGCGATACTTAAACAGTTGTTGGATGTGGGTGCCCAAACCTTTCTGGTACCCATGGTAGATACTGCCGCGCAAGCAGAACAGCTGGCACGAGATGTGCGCTACCCGCCAGCCGGAGAAAGAGGTTTAGGTACGTCTATGGCACGCGCAGCACACTGGAACGGCACTGCAGGGTATTTGCATACAGCTAATGATGATATCTGCCTTATTGTTCAAGCCGAATCGGCACTGGCAATGGAAAATCTAGCGGATATCGTACAAGTGGAAGGTGTGGACGCTGTATTTATTGGCCCATCTGATTTATCCGCTTCCATGGGTCATATTGGCAATCCAGGCCACCCGGACGTTGTGGCGGCCATCGAACAAGGTTTCAAAACCATCAAAGCGGCGGGTAAAGCAGCGGGCGTGTTAGCCGTTGATGAAAAGCTGGCAAAGCACTACGTTGAACTGGGCGCTAACTTTGTGGGTGTTGGGGTTGATATTGCTTTGCTCGCAGCGTCGGTACGACGGCTGGCAAATCAGTATATTGATCCGCAGCAATCACAAGAGCAAACAGCCGGTTACTGATCAGACTTGAGTAGCCGTGGCATCGCTATCTGCACTGCACCAACAATCAGCAATACGCCATAGACAGCACTTGCCGCACTCAAAGCATGTGCCATGGATATTCCCAGTAATACCACGGGTGTAGGCTGACACAAGTTTTGCACTTCAAACATCTGTGGCCACCACTTATCCAAAGGCATCCACTCTGGGAAAAAAGCCACAAAAGAACACGCTCCACTGGTAGGCCAACCCTGGTCAATAGAGAGCAAAACCCAAGTATCTTCTGCCAAACCCAATGTGAGCCACAGCATAAGCACAATCACCAGTAGCGCCGGCCACCGCCATTGGCGAACAAGTAAACCCACTATTGCAAGCACACCTATGCCCAATAGCCAGGCACGCACGTACACGCACAACTCGCAGGGAAGGTCTTCGTGGTAGTACTGAAAAAATAATGCAGCGCCTACCATTGCAAATGATGCGGCGATGAAGAAGCTGAAAAACCAAGGGTTTCGTGGATGTGAAAACTGAAACATAATCGCTGACGTCTGGTCGAACTCATTAACTGCGCGCTTTTTTCTGCTGAGCGCAGCGGTTAAAGTGTACCAGAAGCGACGCTTAAGCATTTAGCATTGATAACTGAGTTATTTCATACAAAAAACCTACGCTACGGCTTACTAGCCTTGGCGGCTCTGCTTGTGGTTTGGATCGTTAGCCGTGAATCGAACAAAGGCTATGTGGTTGTAAAAATCGATGACGTGCCTGAGCAAGGTTACTTTCTGTACCAGGATGATGACCAGGCGTATATCGTATTTCGTAACAGAGTAGAGCCAACGACCGAAGATGACATCTATTTTTACGACGTTACAAAAGAAAGGCATGTTGTTGATCCACCTTTCAACCGAAGCCAACAAGGCGAGTTTGGTGTACTTGCGGTAGAGGTACGCTATGGCTACTTACTGTTGCCTGCTTTTCAGTGGTGGGATCACAGTGTGCCTTGCATGGGCATGCAGTTCACGCAAAGCGATTTTGTGTATCAGCACGAACGTGTGCCTGGCGGCATTCGATGCCAAGGTTCGCTGAGTGATTGGTGGGCGAACAATCTTGTATATGATTTAAATGGCAGAAGCAGAAGCGCGGAACTTGCCGATATTTACATTCCACAGTATTTCGCCTCGAGCAAAGAAATACGGATTGGGGTTGAGCGTTAGGTTATGATAGAAAGTCTGCACGCGCAGCACTAACTGGGAAACTTTAAGATGTGGCGTAAAATATTGTGTGTTCTGATTATCGTCTACCTGCCTATTCCAATAGCTAGCGCAGATAATCACACTGTTGTATACCTCGTTCGCCATGCGGAAAAAGAATTGGATCAAGGTAAAGACCCAAACCTCACAGAAAAAGGCCTCTATCGCGCCGGGCATTACGCAGACTCGTTTCGAGACGCTGGAATCACTCATATCTATTCCACTGATTATAAACGCACCCAAGCAACGGTTAAGCCCCTAGCCGATTTATTGGGCCTGCCAGTTATTAGCTACGATCCGGATTACCTGGGTAAACTAGCAAATACCTTTCGCAGCGCACAGGGAATTTATTTCGTGTCTGGACATAGCGACACAACACCTGAACTGGTGACAGCCCTTGGCGGCACCGCAGGTAGAGAGATAGATGAAGACAATGAATTTGATCGCGTCTATCAGATAATTATCAACGCAGATAAAACTGTTTACACTCATCGCCTGCGGAGTTTGCCGAAGTAATTCTGAAAAACCTCTCACGGCAGCACATCTTCCCACTGCGAAAGTTTTTCGAAAAGCACCCAGAGCAGAATATTTGAATCTATGCGCATCCTCAAGCCGCTACTCATTGCACTACTTTTGCTAGCGGTTTCGGGTGTCGCCGCAGTTTGGTATCTCATGACTTACGCTGAGTTAGATGAATATGTAGCTCTGTATGATGATAGTTGCGCACAATGCCATGGCGCTGATCTTAAAGGAACACCGCGTGGTCCTGCCCTGCTGGATACTACGCTTAGCTATGGTGACAGTGTTGCAGAGCTACAGGGAAGCATAAGCGAACGACATACAACCAATTTCAGTTCTTCTCTTACTGATATTGAGATCAAGGGTCTGGCTATCTTTCTCGGCGAACGGCGCTTAGGCCTGCGCTTTTCAGATTTTCGATTTGAACGGCAGGTTAATATTCCAGGCAATGTTCAAGTCAGCGAGCAGCATAACTTCAAGATCGAAACACTTATCGACAATCTCGCCCCATTAGTGTTTTCAATTGAACCTCTGCCCAATGGTTCTCTTTTACTAACGGAGAAAGAGAGAGGGCTTTCAATAGTATCCGCTGATGGTACGCAATCCTCGATTGTCGACGGTACGCCAAAAACGGGCGGCTCAATAAATATGCGAGGCGTGCAATATGGCGCGGGCTGGCTACTAGACTTAGCACTTCACCCGAACTATGAAGAGAACGGTTGGGTTTACCTGCACTATACCCAATTGTGCGGCAAACAATGCGACTCGATCTTACCCCTCCCCCACTCAATGAACAGACTCGATCGCGGACGTATCAAAAATGGTAAGTGGGTAGATGTAGAGAACATTTGGCGTACATCATTTGAATTCTACGAGCCGACACCAGATACGGGCGCCGGAGGACGAATTGCCTTTGATGATTCGGGTCACGTGTATGTATCTGTAGGCATCAAGTCCGCAGACCTTGAACGCGACACTACACCGCAACACCTGGGCAAGCCATACGGAAAGATTCATCGCGTACGCGATGATGGATCTGTACCAACCGATAACCCGTTCGTGGTGGAAATACCGGGTGACAAAACTAGTAATGCACCTACTATCAACACCATTTGGACCTACGGACACCGCAGCCCGCAGGGACTGGAATGGAACCCTGTACGCAAACAGGTTTGGAACTCTGAAATGGGTGCCCGTGGTGGCGATGAGATCAATGAACTATTGCCGGGTCGCAATTATGGCTGGCCTTATCATTCTAACGGTCTCGAGTATTCTGGGCCCGCAGTGGAGCGGCACAAACTAGAAGCGGTAGAATTTGACGTAGGTGAAACTGAGCAAACCTTGGTCGATATTACGCCATCACCTGCAATTTCGAGCTTCGTATTCTACGCCGGCGAGCGTTTTCCACGCTGGAAAAACAATGTGCTGATTGGATCACTTAAAGGCAGCTCTTTATACCGAATGGTATTTGATGGAAACAAGCTCATTCATCAAGAAACACTGATCAATGATCTCGCACGTATCCGGGATATTGAGGTAGGTTACGACGGACTTGTCTACCTGCTGCTGGAAAATAAGGCCGGTAGCTCTATTGTCAGACTCGTGCCCGAAAATAGTTGAGTGTTGTGTTGCGCCAAGAACTTACTAGTCGCGCGGCAACTGCTAAGATTCAGAACCTGGTGTTGGGCAATAATGACGTCACTGTAGATTTTCGCTTGACCAGGGTAAGCGGAAAAAAGTAAGGCATAATCCATTACTTGTTCAACCAGATTCTGGTTCGAATAGCGCTATGTTAAGCCCTTAAGTGCAAGTTTGGGTAACAGCAAGTGAACCTGCTTAGGTTTTGCTGAACACTTGGATTGAATTTCTTGAAACTCAATCATTTGCTAGACAAACGTTTTGCCCGCTTCGCCTGTTTTTCGACGAGGTTTGGACCAATGCCTGGCCTAGACCATGGGCAAACAGCTATGCAAATTGCACAGCCTGACGTTTCCGCAAAAAAGGGAATACAGCTGTCAAAATCGACATACCATTTCTGCACTCCGCGTACTGTTTGCTTTTCAGGTTTGATCGCAAATGGCGGGCAAGCATTTTCACAGACTCGACAGCGACTGCAGAAATCGTCGATTCCAAAGTCTCGCTTCGGTGTTGAAGCAATAGGTGCATCAGTCAGAACCGCTCCTAGTCGAAACGCTGAACCAAACTCTGGGTTGATAATAGACCCGTGTTTACCCAGCTCGCCAAAGCCACATTCGATGGCAGGCGGAATCATCAGAATTTTACCAACCATTGGACCGGTCACGGCGTCAGCTTGCCAGCCTTGTTCGCGCAACCAGCTTGCTACTTTTTTAGCAGCTTGTGCAGCTCTTAAATATTGACGAGTAACGTCTTTGCCGCCTCTTAAATCCGGCACATGGCTCAGCTCGTCGAAGTCATGCTGTACACCCAGCATGATCACGTTCGGCAAGTGAGTTTCTGCGCTCTCAAACACCCATTCCTGTTTTAAGGGTGTGACGCCCGTCATCTCACAGTCGCCGGCTTCAACGAAGCGAGCAAGCTCGACAGCCCATTCATCACTTGAACGATCTTTACGTTGTGGAGATACTTCTGGAAGTGGAGACTCTACGGCTTCTTTGCGACGCATTCGTAGCTCCAGCATTTCATCATCCGGCTTTTCTCTTTTATAAAACCACTTCTGCGCCTCGCCAAAGGAAGCTTGCTCCATATCTGGCGCCCACCACACCATGGACGGTTGGCGAATTTTTTCCTCATTTAAACCATTGACCTGATTGCCGCTGTAACTGTCTAGCAGATCCGTAAACTCTGCGTTGGGAGTGAAAGGTCTATAGGGGTTTTTTGGCATTGCTTTTATCCCATATTGATCATGCTAAGCCTGCAGCGGCTTTTAAGGTGTCGACGATACAAAACATAGTCAACACTATCACGAGAAACATTGCCTAGAAAGAAGCGTTGCTCAAGATTTCATTACCAGTCGCTCGCCTAACTCCAAAATGTGCACATGTCACTTGGATAGCTTCCCTAGTTGTCTTACTATCAATTGTAAAATACAGCCCGAAGGACTTGGGGATTGGACGATACCTTAGTAAGGAAACTGGAATCAGCAACATCGCTGCCAAGCATGCCGCTGGTTGCAAGCAAACTGATCGATCTTTTGGATGACAAAGAAGCGTCGCCCGAAGAACTTGCCGATATTCTCTCTCTTGATGTGGCCCTATCGGCAAGGATAGTGGGCATATCCAACTCCGCCCTTTTTCACAGGGTCTCAGAGAGCCAAACTGTGTTGCAAGCCGTCACCACACTTGGCATGGACCGGTCTAGTGCGGTAGCACTGGGGTTTTCACTGCGCAGTTCCATTTTGGCAGACAGCAAAAGCGGTATTGATTACGATCTTTTCTGGCGTCGTTCCTTGCTGGTTGGCACATCGGCCAAGTTTATTGCAATGACCGCCAGTAAGGTAAACCCTGAAAGAGCTTTTTTGATTGGTTTACTGCAAGACATTGGAGTAATCGCGCTGGATAAGGTCGATTCAGACTTCTATCACGCTCTGGAGCCTGCAGCTCAGCGCGATCATCTACAGCTTATGGATTACGAAAACACGCGCTTGGGTACTGATCATTGCGAGGTGGGTGCGTGGTTGCTAAGCCACTGGCAACTACCCAATGACATAGTCAATGCCGTACATCACAGTGATCAGTCTGTTCATGTGAAGGAATACGCGGCGGTCGAGTATGGCCCGACATTGGCGGTTGCTATTGAATTCGCTGATTTGTTGTTGCCCGCAGACAGAGAGCGTTCACTTGCAAATGTGAACTTTGGTCTGCAGAGGCACTGGCAAATTGATGATAGCTGGCATGTAACACACGCTGAAAAATTGTCCTCGGTGCTAGCGGAAGTAGAACAAATTTTCGAGCAAATGCTGACTGATGATTCTGACTTAGGTGACCTATTGGAAGCAGCTGAGTCTCTACGAAAAGAAAGATCAATCGAGTAAATTAACACTGCCGCTGACAGTTAGATCAGATGTGCATTTTCTACTGACCAAGCGCTACTATTTACTTGGTTAGAACGTCAATAATATCCGGGTACCGACATCTGTCTTCAACTCACCAATCGACACCGTACCCCCGTGCGCAGTCATTATTTGTCGAGTTAAAGCCAGTCCTACGCCTGAGCCCTCGCGCTTTGTTGTAAAAAACGGTACAAAGACATTGCTGACAATGTCGTTGTTTATGCCGGGGCCGTTGTCCTCTACTTCGATAACAATATTGCCGCGCTTGTTTATCCGGGCAATCACGTCCACCTTACCTTGAATCGTCGTGTTACAGGCCTCAATTGCCTGCAGAGAATTGCGCAGAAGATTGATGAGCACTTGCTCCAGCATGTCTCTGTCGGCAATTAGCTCAAGGCTGCCTGGTGTCAGCGAAGATTCAATGGTGACTCCTGCCTGGTCAGCTTCACTTGCCATTAATGCTTTGATGGAATCGAACAAATCGACAAGCTTTATAAGCTGGCGATTGGGTTGTGGCAAACGAGTCAGCTTACGGTAGCTTTGCACAAATTGCGTGAGACTGTCTGATCTATGCGCAATGGTATCAACGGCTTCCTGCACGTCTTCCAGTTCTTGGCGAATTGCATTGGCAGGCGCACTATTATCCAGTTGTGTCGCCTGCTCACTGGCGCCTCTAATCATGTCAGTGGTTGTTGCGGCCAGTGAGCTAATCGGGGTAATGCTGTTCATGATTTCATGAGTGAGAACGCGCACCAAGGCTTGCCAGGCGTCTAGCTGTGCTTCATCTAATTCCGGTTGAATATCTTGAAGGCTAACCAGCTTAACAACGCGTTCACCAACAGACACTTGCGCGGCAGCAACCGTGAATTGTTTCTCCAGATCATCAATTTTAAGAGTCACCAAATCGCGCTGCCCTATGGGAAGCGCAGTGAGTAGTTGCGAGACACCGGATGAGAACTGTTCGAAATGCTCTATTCGGGTCACTGGCATATTACCAAACAGGCGTCTTGCTGCATTATTATTAAAGCTGACGCTGCCATCTGCGTGTATTGATAATGAGGGAACAGGCACATGCTCGATAAGCGCTTTCAAGTAACGTAACTCCTGTTCTTGTGTGTGCCGGTTTTCTTCAAATCGCTTCAGAATGTCACTAAAAACCCGATTCAATTCTTCAAAACCGCTGCCGGTTATTTGTGAACTAAAACGCTGACTGAAGTCGGCGTAACGGGCCGAATCGAGAAAACGCCGTAGTTCATTATTCGTTTTACGTACGAACCGAATAACTTCTGCGGTTTGCAGGAGTACAACCAGACTCAACAACAAAGTAGCGACAGGGTAGCGGCCGCCTACAATCGTGAGAGCAAGTATGAACAAGCTAAGAGCCAACAGCCCTATGCGGACACTGACCAGAATGGAAAAACGCTTAAAGCCCATGCTTCTCCATGCGCCGGTACAAGGCTGCTCTGGTTAGCCCAAGCTCCTTAGCCGTGTGACTGATGTTATAGGCATGACTCTGCAAAGCACCTTGAATCGCGTTCTTTTCTAAACGCTCAAGATTGAAATCTGTCTTTTGTTCGTCTATCTGCAGCTCGTTTGCCTGAGCAGTTACGAGCGCACTCTTCTCCAACGACTCTAGATTGGATGTATTGATCTGTAGATCAGCCGCTTCCAGGAATTCGCCTTCTGACAGTATGACGGCTCGCTCTACCGCATGCCGTAGCGCACGAACATTACCAGGCCAGTCATAGTTACTGGCAGCGTGCACGGCTTGTTCAGATAACTCGCGAGCAGGTTTTCGATACTTCTTCGCGTAGTAACTCGCGTAGTAATTTGCGATAGTGGCGATATCATCACGACGATGTTTGAGTGCAGGAAGTGTAATCTCTACCGTATTCAATCTGAATAACAGATCTTCACGAAACTCGCTTTTTCCATACAGAACGTCTCGCGGCACATTGGTAGCCGCTATAACTCTTACATCGAATGGCACACTACTGTTACTTCCAACTGGCGTTAGTTGGCGTTGCTCTAACACAGTAAGCAATTTTGCCTGTAAAGACATTGGGATATTGCCAATCTCATCCAAAAACAATGTGCCCTTGTCTGCAGCCTGTAAGCGACCTACCCGATCGCGATCTGCGCCACTAAATGAACCCTTCTGGTGACCAAACAACTCAGATTCAAACAGGTTCTCTGCAATAGACCCAAGATCTATTGCCATAAAGACTTCCGCCGCTCGCGTACTCTGCGCATGCACTGCTCTGGCAACTAACTCTTTGCCTGTACCATTTTCGCCCAATATCAGAACGTTCGCATCGGTAGGCGCGGCACGCGCGATCAAGGAATTAACCTGTTGCATTGCAGGGCTGTTAGCAATCATTGCTTGTGATGAGCCGGAT
This sequence comes from Pseudomonadales bacterium, assembly GCA_045105115.1. Classification (GTDB taxonomy): domain Bacteria; phylum Pseudomonadota; class Gammaproteobacteria; order Pseudomonadales; family JAUIET01; genus JAUIET01. The sequence continues at coordinate 22,686 of JBGCDE010000034.1, forward strand.
GACGCAGCCAAAGTCTCATTGCTAAGCTTGAGTTGCTTTGCCTCTGAACGCGTCGCCCTCAACTTCATAGCCGCCGACAAAGTAGCAACGAGCTTTTCGTTCTGCCAAGGCTTTGCAATGAAATCAGTCGCACCAAACTTCATTGCCTCCACCGCGATATCCAGGCCACCATGTGCTGTGACCATAACCACAACGGCGTCGGGGTCGTGCTTAAGAATCTCCTTAAGCCAATACAGTCCCTCTGCGCCACTGCTGTCGCCGGGTGAGAAATTCATGTCGAGCAGAATCGCATCGAACTGATGCCCTTGCATTAGCTCGCTTAACTCATTGGGCCATGCACACGTAAATACCTGATCCACGTGGCGCTTAAGCAGCAATTTACTCGCCGTCAGAATGTCTTTGTCGTCATCAACGATGAGAATTTTGGATTGGGTATGCACGAAGTTAAGCTGCTAGTAAGTGTTCGTTATCGTACAGTAGATGTTCGCAATCGGCCATACAATGTGTTCAAAATCGAACACTTGTGACGCAGAGAAAACATTATATTCAATAATTTCAATAAGATAGAACTTGGCACAGCAATTGATACTAGATACGTATGAAAACGAATGATCTAAAGATTGCCACCGGCCACACTATGTCATCAAACACAAGCAACGCCCAGTCTTCAGGTATGGATAGGAAAATCGAGCCACGCGGCACAAGCAAATGGGTGAAAGGCGCAGGATCACTATTCCTGCTTAGCATTGCTGCTTACTTCCTCTACCACTTCGCTATGCAGGGTCGATCCTTAACTGTAAATGGTGAGCGCCAAAGCATCGCTTTGGTGCAGAGTGGACTGTTTGAAGACTATATTCCTCTACGCGGGCAGGTCGTGCCATTGAGTACTGTTTACCTGGATGTTGTGCAAGGTGGCCGGGTAGAGAAAGTTCTGATTGAAGATGGCGTGCTGATTACGGCTGGCGAGCAATTGGTAAGACTGTCGAATTCAGATTTACAGTTAAGTGTGATGGATACCGAATCTCGGGTGATGGAACAACTGAACGCAATGCGCGACCAGGAATTGCGGCTCGAACAAAATAGACTTGGCCATAAGCGCTCGCTGGTGGAAATCAGATACAACATTCTTCGCCTGCGTCGTGATCTGGCCAGGCAAAAAGAGTTGCTTAAGAAAAAGCATATATCTCAAGCGGAGTACGACGCATTCGTTGACGAGCTTGATTACTACGAGCAGAAAAAGGCAGTCACTATTGAAAGCCAGGCATCTGACGAAAAAATGATGCGCTCGCAACTCACTTTCTTCGCTGAGAAAAACGGAATCATGGAAGAAAATCTGGAATTCGCGCGCAGGAGCCTAGAAGATCTCAACGTGAGCGCGCCTGTAGCAGGTCGTCTCTCGGGTTTTAATCTTGAGGTGGGCCAGAGTATCAGCAGAGGTGAACGCATTGGCCAGATAGACAGCCCTGATCAATTCAAACTGAAGGCGGTCATTGATGAATATTACCTTGGTCGCGTCAGTCTTGATCAAACAGTCAACCTAGAGCGCGAAGGAAGCAGCTTCCAGTTAACTGTTGCGAAAATATATCCGGACGTTAGCAATGGTCGCTTTGAGGTTGATCTGGTGTTTGGAGAAAGCGCACCAAAAGGCATAAGACGTGGCCAAACCCTGCAAGCACAACTAACTCTGGGTAACTCTACTCAAGCGCTGATCATTCCAAACGGAAATTTTTTCCAGGACTCTGGCGGCCGTTGGGTGTTTGTGGTGAATAGCAGCGGTACAGAAGCCGTAAAGCGCTCAGTGACGCTGGGGCGAAGAAACAAGAATTTTATTGAAGTGGTCTCAGGCCTGGAACAAGGAGAACGCGTGCTTGTGTCTTCTTATTCAGCGTTCGGGGACGTTGAAAGGCTAACGCTGAACGATTCATAGAATCAGTGTTTGGCTAAGAATATTAGTGAACTGACAGGAAATGCTCATGATCAAATTACAGGAATTATCAAAAGTGTATCGCACTGATGATATTGAAACCATGGCGCTGGACGCGGTGAATATAGACATCGAAGCCGGTGAATTCGTGGCCATTATGGGCCCTTCAGGATGTGGTAAGTCATCCTTACTAAATGTTATCGGCATGTTAGATGTCGCTGAAAGCGGCCAGTACTTCTTTAACGGTACTGACATTAGCAAGCAATCTGAAAATCAATTAAGCGAGCTGCGAAAACACAATATCGGTTTCGTTTTTCAGAGTTTTAATTTGATTGATGAGTTAAGCGTGCAGGAAAACATAGAGCTGGCCCTTCTCTATCACGATATATCAGCAGCGCAGAGAAAAAAAAGAGTGGCTACAGTGATGGACAAAATCGGCATTGCGCACCGCGCCGGTCACCGCCCCAGTCAGTTATCGGGCGGACAACAGCAACGCGTCGCAGTTGCTAGAGCAGTGGTCGGAGAGCAGTCCATTATTCTTGCTGATGAGCCCACAGGTAACCTTGACAGTCGACATGGCCAAGAGGTGATGGAAATGCTGCGCACGCTAAACGATGAGGGAAAAACCATAATTATGGTTACGCATTCAGCTTCTCATGCGGATTACGCCAAGCGAACTATCAATTTGTTCGATGGCCGGGTGGCTGTTGAAAATCTGCGTGCTGTGTCTTAAGGAGACTTCGAATGTTGGCAAGTTACATCAAGGTAGCACTCCGAAACCTTCTAAAACACCGCCTATACGCTGCCATTAATGTATTGGGCCTGGCGATTGGTCTCACCGTATTTTTGCTGAGCATTTTGCTCGCACGCTATGAAACCAATCACGATCATATGTTTGAGAACCGCGATCAAATTTACTTTATAGGTACCGAGTTTCGAAAATCAGCAGAAATTGGGGTGCTCTCAATTGACGCCGTGCAAAGTGCTTTTGGCCCACTATTTGAAGCACAAGTGCCAGAACTAGAGGCACTTGCGCGAAGCATTGATCGCGAATACCTAATCACAGTAGAGGCAGACAACTACTACCAAAGCATAAAATTTGTTGATGCAGATTTCACCAAAATATTCAGTCTCAATTACATCGCAGGCGACGCGCGCGCAATCCATAACCCAACGTCGATCATTCTTTCCAGGTCTGCCGCTGAAAAGTACTTCGGACGCACTGATGTGGTAGGCAGCCACCTGGAACTGGATCATAAGCACAGCATGACCGTTGGCGCTGTGTATGAAGATATTGGTAATGATAGCCATTTCAATTCGGCGCTTATCGGCGACAGTCGTCTTGAAGCCTTCGCTCCATTTGCTGCGCTAAGCCAAATTGCTGATTACTCAATGGAAGGCGAATGGAACAACATCTCGTTTGGCAACCGCACCTATGTGTTGCTTCCAGAGCACTATGATCTGCAATGGTTGCAGCAAAGGGTTGATGAACTTTACGACGAGCACCTGAATCCAGAGCGGCAAGATTTCATCAAAATGTTTAAGGCACGACCGCTGGTTGAAGCGAACACCATTTTATTTGATGCGATCGGTATGCCGATAATTGAATCAGTACGTCTACTGGGCTTGATGGTATTACTGATCGCTTGTGTGAACTACACCAACCTGGCAACGGCGCAGAGCTTCAGTCGCACTCGTGAAGTGGGCTTGCGTAAAAGCTTTGGTGCTAGCCGTAATCAATTACTGCTGCAGTTTCTGATTGAAAGCCTGACCACGGCTGTATTGGCGTTGTTAATTGCCGTGGCCGCTATCGAACTAATGATTCCCTGGTACAACCATGTCTTGGACAAGGCGGTTGAAATCTATTATATGGAGACTCTGCCTTTGCTGCTGTTAGTGGCGTTAATCGTTGGCTTGATTGCAGGCGCGTACCCTGCTTATCAAATAGCAGGGGTTAAACCAGTCGACAGTCTTAAGAACAAGAACGCACTTGGGAGTGGCGGCAGCCGCTTTCGAAGCAGCATGATTGGTCTGCAGTTCGCAATGTCTACCTTTATGCTGGCAATGGTAATGGTGATGCTTTTTCAGGGTGAGAAAATGCAAGAATCGAGCTATATATACCCTAGAGATGAAATTCTAGTTCTTGATCGACTGGATATCGATGGTACTAACGCAAGACACGACACTCTCAAGGAACAATTACTAAACGTGGAAGGCGTAGAAGCCGTGAGCTTCTCAAGCCAAGTACCGTTTGATCAGAGTAATAGCTCATTTCCAGTTACACCTACACGCGGCGATAAATCTTCCGAGATTTCTATCAATCAGGTAAGAGTTGATACCGATTTTCTAACGACTTATAACATTCCACTTTTAGCAGGTCGCCAGTACAACCGGGATTATGCAAACGATAAGCGTACCGACGAACCGGGTCAGGTAAACGTGATTATCAATGAGATTGCAGCTGTTAGACTGGGACTGGGCAGCGCACAACAAGCCATCGGCAAAACGTTCTATAACATACAGTCGGCAGACACCAAACCAGAAGACATCAAGCAATACGACTACACAGTGGTCGGGGTGGTAGAAAACCAGAATTTTCTTGGTCTGCACAACACGATAAAACCGATGATATTTTCTTTCAGCGATGACTGGCGCGCGCATGCATCCATTCGTTTAAGCACAAGCAGACTGAATGACACTCTGAGTGATATTGAAGACACCTGGAAAAGTGTGATTCCGGACTATCCTGTTCAACGACGTTTTCTCGATGAAGTATTTGAAGAGACCTACAAGATCATCCGCGCAATGAGCATGACGCTCTCTGGGTTCGCCGTTATCGCATTAAGTCTGGCGCTCATTGGCTTGTTTGGCCTGGCTGCGTTTATGGCTGAGCGACGCACCAAAGAGATAGGCATTCGAAAAGTACTGGGCGCCAAGGCTAGCCAGGTTGCATACTTGCTAATCTGGCAGTTTTCTATCCCCGTGGTCTGGTCTCTACTGGTATCAATACCAGCGGCCTACCTCGCCAGTTCTCTCTATCTTGGCTTTTTCGCAGATCGAATCGACACACTGATTCCAGTATTGTTTCTCGCAGGTATTATTGGCATTGCAATGGCCTGGCTGATTGTAAGTTTGCACGCATTCAAGGTGGCCAGACTGCCCCCTATTCAATCTTTGCGATATGAATAATGATTCAATGTATGCTTCCAACAAGAACGAGGCGTCTTAGTCTTGAACCATCGATGGAATACCGCTGCGATCTACAATAGGCGTATTTGTCCAGCCACCTTCAGGTGTTCGATACCAACCGGCGGCGGCCAATGCGCCGCCATCACAATGAATAACCGTACCCGTTACCCACGCTGAAAGCTCACTCGCCAAAAAAAGCGCACACCCTGCTATATCACTGGGCAGACCAAATCGTCCTAAGGGCACCCAATGATTGGGTCGCTCTAAGTCTTCTTTTGCTATCCAGTCTTTTGGGCGTACCTGTTCAGTTTCTGTGGTTTCAGGTGCAATCGCATTAACACGAATGCCACTAGGTGCAAGCTCCAACGCAAGACTTTTAGTGAAACCTTCAATACCCAACTTGTAGGCGCCATAGGGCGCAATGTTTGGCATTGCGCGGTAACCCTCTATGGACGAAATATTAATGATCGCGCTTCCTGCTCCCGCTTCACGAAGCAATGGAATGGCGTCGCGGCTGCATATCATTAACTGGCGAAGATTAATTGAAAACAGATTATCGATATCGTCGTCGGTCATTTTTTCAAACGGTTTGACTGTACCGAGAAAATCACCAACGTTGTTTACAAGTACATCCAGTTTACCGAACTGATCGTTGATACCCAGCATCAGTGAACTAACTTCAGCTGACACAGTGACATCACACTGTCTAACGTCCAATGACAAACCGTTTTCTGTAAAAAACGTACTGATGCTGTCAATATTCGCCTGACTTTTGTCAGCAACAATTACCTCAGCACCCTGCTGTGCAAACTCTTGCGCTATAGAAGCACCAATGCCTGATGCGCCCCCGGTAATGAGCACAACTTTGCCTTGCATGGATAGGTTCATAATTTGCGCACTAATCCAAACTTATGGGGCAGACAGATACAGACTTTTTAATTTTTCCTGAACTTCAATGTCATACGATTAGACTCACCAACCGCTTTCAATGCTTCCATCAGCTCTGGATTGTCGGAACTGGTTCTCAAGCTTGGTGGCAGACGCCACACGAAATCATCCGCAGTCGGCTGATCTTTTGCATTCGAGTTAATATCACTGTCGCCAAGCAGTTCAAAACCGTTCGCTTCGAATTGTGCGATGACAAATGATTTCTTCAGATAGCCATTCTTGCCGCTAGCCCACTCATCAGACATTTCTTCTGCACCCTGATGTTGCACAACACCGGCGATGCCGCCTGGCTTCAAAACAGCATGGGCGTCAGCTATAGCTTGTCCAAGATAATCAACATTGCCAGAAAAACGGGCCATGTTGTGTAATGCACGAACAAACAGAACTACATCAGCACTACCTTGCATGGTTTCTGGTAGATCACCTAATACAAAACCATCGACAGCTGCTCCGTTTGATACGCCCCACTCTCTTGCCCCGGCAGGCCAATCAGTTACCCAAGTTTCCTTAGCCTTCAATCGCTCAGGTGTCATAAAACCAAAGTTAGAATACAAACTGACTGGGTAATCTGCACCAAGCAATGTGCCTTCTTCGCCAAGGTATTGCAGTAGTATTTTCGTGTACCAACCACCACCGGGCAGTGCCTCAGCAACTGTCATACCAGGCTGAATGCCAAAATATTCAATCGTTGCTTGCGGGTGGCGCTCATCATAGCGGGCTCGAACTTCCTCTGGTTGCGCAGCAAGTGACGCCGCCAGCGCTGCACTAGCCGCAGCTTGTTGAGCTTCTTGTTCAGATACACCACTTCCGGTTTGGCATGCGGTGAGAAAGATGGCTGCAAAAAGGCCTAGGGTTCGAATCATTTTGGATTTCCTGAGTGAGAAGCGAATCAACCGCTGCTAAACAGCAGCGGTTGAAAACGATGATTCTAACTCAGTTAAGAAGCGTTTGCAGACTTTGGTCTGCTTCTATTGCCTTTACTCTGCCTGAGCCTCATGCCGGGCTTGACGACGCTCCATGCGCTCTTGTCGTTTCTCCATATGTCGGGCTTTACGCTCCATTTTGTTGCCTTTCTTTTTATGGAACTCGGCCATTTGCGCGCGCTGATCTTCGGTAAGCAATAACTGCAACTGATTTCTAAAACTCAAATGCCCAATCGCCATATCCTTGGTGAGTTCACCGAGCTGATCCGCGAGGTCTGCAACAGCATCTTCGTCATAATTATCAACAGTAGATAACCCGTTCAATTCATCACGTGTTGCGCGCAACTGTTCCTTGAGTGGTTTTTGCTCGGCCGTAAATTGTTCGCGCAGCAGCTCAAACGCTGTTTGCTGTTCTTCAGTAAGATCAAGACGCTTGACTATTCGCTCGAACATTCGGCTGTGTTTATCGGCGTCATGCTGCATTCCGGCTTGAGCGTGGGTAACCCCGATAAATGCAAAGACCGACAGTAAACCCGTCATCATATAAAGATAAATTCGCTT
>JBGCDE010000035.1:0-58736 GCA_045105115.1 Pseudomonadales bacterium
CACTCACTGTATGATGCTATAGCCTTACAAGTTGAGCATCCGAAAGATAAAGCGGCCACTATTCAAGAGCGCGCATACAGTTCACCTATTTGGTATACGCCTGATAATTAGAAAGTTAGCTTAAGACACTGGTCGGAGTGAGAAGATTTGAACCTCCGGCCTCTGCCTCCCGAAGGCAATGCTCTACCAAGCTGAGCTACACTCCGACTGTAAGGTTCTAACGTGAGTTGAACTGAAGCAGAAGTGTTTTACTATAACAAAGCTCGATACAGTCAGGAATTACTGACCTGCATAGACAGAATCGTTTCGTTTAAGTCGAGAATCTGCCTGGCCATATTTTCAATCAGTGTGCGACACACTTCGGGTTGCAAGCGCACCAACTCTACAAAATCTTCTTGTCGAATTGCACGTACCGTGCTGAATTCCTTGGCCTTGACTGTGGCCGTGCGTTTCTCAGAAGTAAACGCGGCCATGGCACCAAAAATTTCATCTTCATAAATGTCGCCAACTTTAACGTCGTCCTGGAAAGCTTCCAGATGTCCTTCGATCAAAGTAAACACACGGTCTGAAACTTCACCCTGGGCAATGATCACTTCACCTGGCGCCAGGTTTAAGTATTCGCTGTTCGGGTCTCTACTGTGCGAGCTGTAATGGCTAAGAGCTTGCACCAAAATGGCGTTAAACGTTGCCTGGTATTCTGTCCAGGCCTCCAGTGCTTTCGAGTCTTTAAGAAGCTGCGTTTTAATGTCTTCCCAGTTATAGGCCTGCAAGGTAACATTTTGAGTGCAAATAAACTTGGGTCGGTCAGCTGCGCTATTACCGCGTGGCCTTGAAACGAAATCACCCGGTTCAAAGAAGTAAATGAGCTTGCCATCCAGTTCCACCTCTATGTGACCGCTAGTCAACACAAACGAAGCGCCATCAGGTAGCTGACTAAACACATTGCTACTAATAGGAAGTTGTGTTGGCTCACCTGCCGCAGGTACTTGCTGCAGAAACTCAGAGACCAGGCGGGGAAGTTGCCGTACCTGGCTGGATTCCTTAAGCTCACTTACGTACATAAATTATTCCTGCCATGTTAATGGCGTATTGGGTGGTTTTTATTTTCCCTATTTAATCGACTTGGCAATTTCCGGTTGCGTCTTGACCATACTGACAAACGTGTCTTGTCGAATAGCGCGCAATACACAATCTTTGGTAGCCACTACGCTTGCGCGACGTTTGCTACCAGTGAATGCGGCAATAGCGCCAAACATTTCACCTTGCTGAATATCACCTACCTTCTTACCGTCTTGAATCGCAATAGCGCGACCCTCAATCAAAGTGTACACATCGGTCGTGTCGTCACCCTGCTCAATGATGGTTGTGCCTGCCGGATAACTTCTATAATCGATAGCTTCCGTAGCAACTGCGTCGCTGGTGAAGTCATCAGGCAGTTCGTAACTGGGGAACGAGGACATGGTGTATGATCCAGAAATAGCTTTTATTATCTAAAGCATAGACAAAATCTCGCCGCGCAGACTGGGAACGGCCCTTTGGAAGCAGGAATTTGCACTGGGCAGACTGATGCCCACATAGAATATCGTGTATTGTGTGACCACACCGGTGATAAACGGCCAATTGGTCTTCAGCCAGAGGTATGGCTGGCCTATGATCAGATGCGCAACCATGCTGCAGAATTTGGTATCGATTTATTGATAGCCAGCGGCTTTCGCGATTTTGATCGACAAATGAGTATTTGGAACGCAAAGGTAGAAGGTAATCGCCCGGTGCTCGACCATGATGGAGTGCCGCTGGACTTATCGGCCCTGTCTGATTTCGAAGTCTGTGAGGCAATACTGCGCTGGTCTGCACTGCCTGGAGCCTCCAGGCATCATTGGGGAACCGACCTCGACGTTTATGATGGCAGCACAATCGACACTGACTACCAATTGCAGCTGACGCCTGATGAATACGCCGTTGACGGACCTTTTCACAAACTGAGTACCTGGCTAGCAGAGTACGCCGGCCATTTTCACTTTGCACGCCCGTATCAGTTTGACAGTGGCGGCATCGCCCCGGAAGCCTGGCACTTGAGCTACACACCATTGGCCGACGTTTTGCAAGCTGAGCTAAGTTTGCCTGTGCTGGCAAACTGCCTTGGCGACTCGCCACTTCTATTGTCTGAAACCGTCTTGGATCATCTTGCGCATATTCATAATCGATTTATCAAGGTAACTGCAATAACAGACTTAAGCAGTCGAGGGCATGCATGAAAGCTGAGCAAGCATCAGAGCCGCGTAGCCAGCTTGAGTTGTTGAAAAGCCGTCGTTTCCTGCCATTGTTCGTGACCCAGTTTCTGGGTGCTTTCAACGACAATGTTTACAAGAACTCGCTGATTCTTCTGATTGCGTTCTATCTGGTTGATGAGCTCACCTTAAGTACCGATGTGCTGATCAACCTGGCCGCCATGTTGTTCATTCTTCCGTATTTTTTATTCTCAGCAACCGCCGGACAAATCGCTGACAAAATTGATAAAGCGATCTTGGTTCGCTATACCAAGAACGCAGAAATTCTGATTATGTGTGTCGGTGCAGTCGCGTTTTGGTTTGAAAGCCTTACTGGCTTATTTCTTTTGTTATTTCTGATGGGAACACAATCGGCATTCTTCAGCCCGGCGAAATACTCTTTGTTGCCGCAGCACCTTGAACCGGAAGAATTGGTCGGTGGCAACGCGCATGTCGAAATGGGAACATTCGTTGCCATTGTGTTGGGTTTATTAGCCGCAAATTTTCTGACCGCACTGCCGGATCGCGAAATCTACATTGGCGTGGCCGTTATCACTCTGGCCATTATTGGTCGAATGGCAAGTCAGTACATTCCATCAGCACCGCCTCCTGATCCCGGTTTAAAGTTAAACCCCAATATTTGGCAGCAAACGCTGCGCATTATGTCGTATGCTCGCGTGGACCATGCTGTTTTTCATTCCATTTTCGGCGTGTCATGGTTTTGGTTTTTCGGCAGTGTTTGGCTCACCCAGATTCCCAATTTTTCGCGCTACCACTTGCACGGCTCCGCCGATGTGACCACTCTGGTGCTGTGTGTGTTTTCGATCGGTATAGGCTTAGGTACAATGTTGTGCGAGCGTTTATCCGGTAAAAAAGTGGAGCTTGGCCTTGTGCCGTTCGGCGCTGCCGGTCTCAGTCTGGCCTCGTTTGATTTGTTTTTTGCCTTGCCTTTGGAAAGCAGTAAACAGCTTTTGAGTATCGGTGAATTTCTGGCGCTTGATGGCAGTTACCGCGTGTTAATCGATCTGGCGCTCATAGGCACTTTTGGAGGCTTTTTTATCGTGCCGTTGATGGCCTTGATTCAGCAGCGTACACCCGCTGAAAAGCGAGCCCAGGTTATTGCGGCGAGCAACATCATCAACTCGCTGTTTATGGTGTCGGCCGCAATTATTGGCGTTATCTCGCTGGAGTATGCAGGTCTCGATATTCCGCAGCTGTTTTTGATGATTGCGCTGATGAATATTGCCGTTGCCGTTTGGGTTTTCGGTCGCGTTCCCGAATTCGGAATGCGTTTTCTCATCTGGATGCTGAGTCACACTATGTATCGGGTAGAGCATGAAAATCTGGATGCCGTGCCTGATGAGGGCGCTGGCGTGCTGGTATGCAATCACGTCAGCTATGTAGACGCCTTGCTGCTGGCAGGAGCGTGCCGTCGGCCAATCCGTTTTATTATGTTCAAGCCAATCTATGAGTTACCGGTATTGAATTTTGTCTTTAGAACCGGCCGGGCTATCCCAATTATCAGTAAACACGTGGATGAGCAAGGCTACGAACAAGCATTTAATGAGATCTCGGCCGCGTTGGATGAGGGCGATTTACTTTGTATATTCCCCGAAGGCAAGTTAACGCAAGATGGCGAAATGAACGAATTCAAGCAGGGCATTGAACGCATAATTGAGCGCAATCCGGTACCTGTTCTACCCATGGCGTTGCAGGGCCTCTGGGGCAGCTATTTCAGTCATCGTGACGGTCACGCACTAACCACTCTGCCACGGCGGTTTTGGTCCAGAGTGAAAATTGTTGCCGGCACACTTGTGCCGCCAGAACAAGTCAGCGCCGAGCGCCTGTATAATGAGGTGCTCCAATTGCGAGGTGGCAAAGCCTAATGAGTGAAAAATTGTGGAAGGAAATCTGCAATGAAGCGGCGGCCGAAAGCAAGGCTGAGCCAGTGCTGGCCAGTTTTTATCATGCCAGTGTGATTAATCACAAAACGTTCATGTGCGCATTAGCCTATCAGTTAGCCTCAAAATTAGACAACAGTGACGTGCCAGCAATGCTGATTCGTGATGTTGCTGAGCAAGCGATGAACAGTGATGAGTCCATTTTGCGGTCCGCGGCCGCCGACATTCGTGCCTACCATGAGCGTGACCCTGCCTGTAAACAGTTTCTGATGCCGTTCCTTTACTTCAAGGGTTTTCATGCAATTCAAACACATAGAATTGCTCACTTTTTCTGGAAGAGTGGGCGCGAAACGCTCGCGCTATTTTTGCAAACGCGAGCGGCTGGAGTGTTTGCGGTGGACATTCATCCTGCAGTGAAAATAGGTCAGGGCATTATGCTTGACCACGCCAGTGGCCTTGTAGTCGGTGAAACCAGCCGCATTGGAGACAATGTATCAATTTTGCATCAGGTGACTTTGGGGGGTACGGGTACCGATTCAAAAATGAGGCACCCTCAAATAGGCGATGGCGTCCTGCTTGCTGCAGGCGCTACCTTGTTAGGAGCCATTGAAATTGGTGATGGCGCGAAAGTGGCGGCTGGCAGTCTGGTTCTGGAAGATGTAGCGCCTCACACCACCGTTGCAGGTGTGCCTGCAAGGCAAGTTGGCAGGCCAAATACACAAGAGCCTGCGCGTGATATGGATCAAAGTCTGGGCTAGTGTTGCGCCGCATAAATAGCTGATAGCAACTGTTTTAGCGGTGTGCGCCTTTGCTGAAGCCGACGCTACCGAATAAGCCGTGGTGGATGGTGGACAGTTGTTTTTGTAAAGAATTGGGGTATATTTGAGCAGCCTCGCTGTCAGAGCGAGTGGGCAACGTGAGCTGTGGTCAACGCGATCGGCGATCGATCAGCAGCAGCCGTAAGCCCAGTAACTGATGATACCTATAAAGTTTAGCCACAACGATGTACTCCCTTATCGTTTGTAGAGCTTAACAAGAAAAGCAAGTTGGCACGCAAGGCTTGCAAAAGCTTAGCCTGCACAAACTTAATAGAACCGATGGAGAAAAACCTTGAGTGTTAAATTAATTGATAATGAAGCGTTTTACGGATTTCGTGTCCGTAGAACTGTTAATGGCAAGTTGTATCAGGAGTATTATTCTCTTAAAAAGGACGGTAAACGCTTAAGCGTGCGCGCCACGAAAATAGTGGAAAACAAAGCGAAAGTTCGTGATGAAGAATTACGCCAGGAGCAAATCAAGTCTAAGGAAAAGCGCAAAGCCGAATTATGTTTTCACGAAGACGGCAGCATAAGAGGAATCTCTTATCTTGTGAAAACTGAAAAAAGCGGTACTAAAACACCGATTTTTCAAATCGGCATCGCGTCAGAGTTGGAAAGCAAAATTGTGTGTACCAGCTTTTCTGTCAATGCGCACGGCAAGGAAGAAGCCTGGAAAAAGGCTGTTGAGTCATACGCAGAGCACAAGAAAATTCGCAAAGGTACCAAGCTGTATAAGCAGTTGATGGCCGCATTGCCGAAAACGGTTGGCAAAAAGAAACGATCAGTACGCGGTCGCAAGAAGAAGAAATAGAGCAATCTATTTCAGACTACTTTTTCGATGTACAAGTTTCGGTGAACAAGGCATCTCAGTGCTAGCTTGCCCTGAGATGCAGTCTTCCGATGGTGTTCGGAAGTGTTTTAGAATCTACGATGTCTCGTGATAGCGATTCACTGATTCGGTGATTACTTTTCTAGCCTCTTCGCTTGAAAGCCAGCCTTTCACTTTCACCCATTTGCCCGGTTCCAAATCTTTGTAGTGCTCGAAGAAATGAACTATCTGTTCCATCAATGCATTTGGCACATCTTCAGGCTCATTCACGTGGTCCCACCAGCGTGTAAGCTGAGAAACCGGCAACGCAAACACTTTATAGTCTCTACCTGACTCGTCTTCCATATCCAGTACACCAATGGGTCTGCAGCGGATAACGGAACCACAGTTTACGGTGTGTGGTGTGCGTACCAACACATCAATAGGATCACCGTCTTCAGATAATGTGTGCGGTATGTAACCGTAATTGCACGGATAAAACATAGGGGCGGCCATAAATCGATCAACAAACAGCGCGCCGGTGTCTTTATCCACCTCATACTTCACCGGGTCAGCGTGTGATGGTATCTCAATGATGACATTGAACTCTTCAGGTATGTGTTCACCTGCAGGAACGTTTTCTAAACTCATTTAGTTTTCCAAATCAAATAACAAATTAAACCGCACGCCAGATCGCAGATTCACCGCATTGATTGTTATTGTTGGGGGTGCGAGAAGATCTCTTGATCACGTTCTATGGCGTGATTTCAGACCAATTCCTCTGAGCCTAGCACATGGGAGCCGATTCGACCTCGTACGCCTGAATGGCAGTAAATCGGCTGGTCGACGGCAACAGGAGTTTACCATACAGCTTGTAGTGAGTGGCCGGTATTCGTTACTATGAGTCGCTGCGAGTGAGGAGCCCAGCAGTTTTTTAGTGCTCTACCCGTGACGAAAGCTAACTATTAAACAATAAATCGTTGCACTAGCAACACGCTTTGGGAGTAAACATGAGCGACGCACTGTATTTGCCGCCTTTGTTCGGCATATTAGGCCTTGTTGTGGCCTTTGTGATCTATCAGATCATGACAAAATACAACGAAGGTGAAGATCAAATTAAGAAAATTGCTGACGCCATTCACGAAGGCGCGATGGTGTTTATGCACCGTGAGTACAAAATGCTCGCAATGTTTGCATCGGTTCTACTTCTTCTGATCTTTATTTCACCATTAGGTGTTAACACAGGGATTTCCTTCATTGTAGGTGCCGTGTCATCCGCATTGGCAGGCTACATCGGTATGTGGGCGGCCACTAAAGCCAACTCGCGCACGACGGTTGCCGCGCACGAGAAAGGCCAGGCAGAAGCTCTGACCGTCGCGTTTTACGGCGGTTCAATTATGGGCCTTTGTGTTGCCTCACTCGGTCTGGTCGGTCTGGGTGGCTTGTACTGGTACTTCGGTGGTGATCCCCACACCGCGCACGCCATTCATGGCTTTGGAATGGGCGCATCCACAGTGGCTCTGTTTTCACGCGTTGGCGGTGGTATCTATACCAAGAGTGCTGATGTAGGTGCAGACCTGGTTGGTAAGCTTGAAGAAGGCATTCCAGAAGACGACCCACGCAACCCCGGCGTAATTGCCGATAACGTGGGCGACAACGTAGGTGATGTTGCCGGCATGGGTTCAGATATCTTTGAATCTTACTGTGGTTCTATGATTGCAACCATTGCCATCGCATCGACACTTGCCATGACCGGAGAGTACGGTCTTGAGGCTTTGGCGCCAATTGGCGGTCAGCAGGGAATGATGGCATTGCCACTGATGCTGTCGGGCGTTGGCTTGATTTGCTCGCTGGTAGGCATATTCCTGGTACGCAGTCGCTCAGCTAGTGCTCCTGAAAAAGCTCTGCGCTTGGGGCATCAGGCATCGGCCGTACTCTTGTTTGCGGCTGCGTGGTGGGTGGTTAGCACGCTTGGTCTGAGCATCAATATTTTGTGGGCGATCATCGCCGGTATCGTTGGTGGAATGGTGATTGGTTTGGTCACTGAATACTACACCGCTGGTGGCCCAGTGATTCGCATTGCCGAGTCAGGCAAAACCGGCCCGGCCACGGTAATGATTACCGGTCTTGCAGTGGGCATGGAGTCGGTTGTGATTCCAGTTCTGATGATTGCTGCCGTTATTTTTGTATCAACAGAGTTTGCCGGTCTTTACGGTGTAGGTATCGCTGCAGTTGGCATGCTTGCAACAGTTGGCATGACCATGGCACTCGACGCCTACGGCCCTGTAGCTGACAACGCGGGCGGCATTGCTGAAATGGCGGGCCTCGGTGAGGAAACTCGTGAGATCACAGACGGCCTTGATGCAGTTGGTAACACTACTGCGGCTATTGGCAAAGGTTTCGCGATCGGTGCTGCAGCCCTGGCGGCTTTGGCGATTATCGCGGCCTACGTGGAAACCATGTCGGCAACCCGCGCTGACTTTATGTTGGAACTGTCAGAACCAATGGTTCTAATCGGCTTGTTCATTGGCGGTATCTTACCGTTCCTGATCGCGGCGATCACTATGACCTCGGTAGGTGATGCAGCGATGGCAATGATCGAAGAAATACGCCGCCAGTTCAATGAAATACCTGGCCTGCGCGAAGGTACCGCTGAACCTGATCACAACAAGTGTATCGACATTGCAACTACCTCCGCATTGAAGAAAATGATTCTTCCCGGTGTAATAGCGGTTAGCGCGCCTCCATTGGTTGGCTTCCTGCTGGGTGCAGAATCCTTGGGCGGTATGTTGGCGGGTGCGCTACTTGGTTGTGTGCTCATGGCGCTGATGATGGCTAACGCTGGTGGCGCTTGGGACAATGCGAAGAAGTATGTTGAGCAGGGTAACCTGGGCGGTAAAGGCTCAGACGTTCACTCGGCCGCAGTTGTTGGCGACACTGTAGGCGACCCTTTCAAGGATACCTCTGGTCCAGCAATGAACATTCTCATCAATGTGATGGCGATTGTTAGTTTGGTGATTGCGCCGATCTTGTAAAAGATCGCACTACAAATAAAGTGCCGCAATAGCAGGCGGCACTGAGATAGATACCAACAGTCTCTTGCCAGACCGTTGAAAAGAGGGACCTTTTCAACGAGCCCCCATGGATGGGTTTACGGCGTGTCTTGCAAGAGACTGTTGGTAGCTAGCTCTTCTTTCTTACGAAGCTCTAGGTCTCAGACCTTAAAGCCTTTCTTCAACTTCTTAGCCACCATAACCTTCTTCAGCCGAGCATAATCCGGCACCCCATTCTTAAACGGCGGATAATCCTCACCAGATATCAACGGCGCCAAATAGTCTCGCCCTTTGTCAGTAATACCGTAGCCATTTTTCGAAATGTAATCGCGCGGCATTTTCCACTCAATATTTGCCACTTTACTCAGCGGTACTGAATCTACCGTCCAACTGTAGCGCTTGGTTTTCTTGCGAACAATAATTGGCATCACCGCGTTTTGACCTGCCAACGCGAATTCAACCGCCGCCTTACCCACCGCATACGCTTGCTCAACATCGGTTGCAGAAGCGATGTGCCTGGCCGCACGTTGCAAATAATCAGCAACTGCCCAATGATTTTTATAGCCTAATTCATCCGTTACCATGCCCGCCAAAGCCGGCGCCACGCCACCAAGCTGCGTATGGCCAAAGGCATCTTTACGCCCGGCGTCAGCAATAAATCGGCCGTCTTTGTATTGTGCACCTTCCGAAGCCACCACCACACAGTAACCATGTTTTTTAACATCGCGCTTAACCTGCGCCATGAATTTTTTTCTATTAAATGCAATTTCCGGAAACAGAATGATATGCGGTGGATCACCATCTTGCTGGCTTGCCAAAGCACTGGCCGCGGCTATCCAGCCAGCGTGTCTGCCCATCACTTCCAGAATAAACACCTTAGTTGAGCTGTCGCACATTGACGCTACGTCGCGTCCAGCTTCCATCGTAGAAACGGCTACATATTTGGCCACAGAGCCAAAGCCCGGACTGCAATCGGTGTAAGGCAGATCGTTATCTACCGTTTTGGGCACCCCTATGCAGGTAATGGGGTAGCCCATGCTCTCACCCAGTTGCGACACCTTGTGCGCTGTGTCCTGCGAATCGCCGCCGCCGTTGTAAAAGAAATAACCAATATCGTGCGCTTTGAATACTTCCAGCAAACGCTGATATTCAGCTTTATTGCTTTCAAGATCCTTAAGCTTATAACGACACGAGCCAAATGCTCCGGAAGGAGTGTGCCTGAGCGCAGCAATTGTCTTGGCAGATTCCTTGCTGGTATCTATCAATTCCTCGCGCAGCGCGCCAACAATTCCATTGTGACCAGCGTACACCTTGCCAATCTTGTCTTTATGTTGCCTTGCAGTTTCAATAACCCCGCAGGCGCTGGCATTGATGACCGACGTTACACCGCCTGATTGGGCGTAGAAAGCATTTCGTTTTTGAGGCACGCGCTGGCTCCTGTTTCGGGTGCGGGAATGGGCATATTGCATCGCGCAAAGGCAGCGACACGTCTACTATTGCATGGTAACTTTTAGAGTAGCTAATCGGCACGCCTGATGCATCTTCATATTCTGGGCATTTGTGGAACCTTTATGGGCAGTCTTGCGCTATTGGCGCGTGAGCTGGGTCATTCTGTGAGCGGTTCCGACCAGAATGTGTACCCGCCCATGAGTACGCAGTTGGAAGAGCAGGGAATAGCCCTACACAGTGGCTACGATGAGGAGTACCTGAAAGAATCGCCCGACATGGTTATTGTCGGTAATGCGATGACGCGCGGAAACCCCGCAGTTGAAGCATTGTTGGAAAGTGCCGTACCGTATTGCTCAGGCCCAGAATGGCTACGAACTAATGTATTACAGGGTCGCTGGGTGCTGGCTGTTGCGGGCACGCATGGCAAAACGACAACCACCAGTATGTTGGCCCATATTCTGGATCAAGCAGGATTAGAACCCGGTTTTTTGATTGGTGGCATAGCGCAGGATTTTGGAATATCGGCACGCCTCGGCAGCGGTCAGTATTTTGTTATCGAAGCGGATGAGTACGATTCAGCGTTCTTTGATAAACGCTCTAAATTTGTTCATTACCTGCCCAGAACGCTAATTCTCAACAATTTGGAGTTCGACCACGCCGATATTTTTGCAGATCTTGCGGCCATTCAAACCCAGTTCCATCATGTTGTTCGTACTGTCCCGGCCTCTGGGCGAATACTGGCGCCGGAACAACACACCGCACTGAATGAAGTACTAGACAAAGGTTGCTGGAGCGAATGCGCTTACATGGGCTCTCACGGGGGAGAGGCGCGCTGGCAGAAGCGAGCAGGAGCCTCTTTGCAGCTTCTGGACACTGACACGAAGCAGCAAGCAACACTGGATTGGGAGCATACAGGTGAACACAATGCAGCCAATGCTCTCGCAGCCGTTGCCGCGGCTGATCACGTTGGCGTAGGGCTATCGGAATCAGTGAAGGCATTGCACAGTTTTCAGGGTGTTAAGCGGAGAATGGAGAAACTCTATGACGCCAATGGTGTCTGTGTATACGACGATTTTGCGCACCACCCTACGGCGATTCGGCTGACGCTTGAAGGTCTTCGCAAGAACAAACCCAAGGCGCGCATTATCGCGGTGATCGAACCTAGATCAAACACCATGCGCATGGGCTCTCACGCGCAGGCGCTGCATAGTTCAGTGACCGCTGCGGATTGGGTAATTTGGTACACCCCAAGCGGCTTGGACTGGAACCCTTCATTCCTGCGCGAAGGTGTGGAAAATCGAGTAGAACTGGTTGATAGCACCAACGATATCGTTGAACTAATCGGCAATCAGCTGCAGCGAAATGATGAGATTGTGATAATGAGCAACGGTGGATTTGAAGGCATTCATGCCAAACTCGTAGAAAGGATAAGGCTCACAAATGTCTGAACGTCTGTTGTCATTGTATGACCGAACCATTCTGCAGCATCCCAAAACGGTGCTAATTTTGCTGGCACTTGTGATAGCTATGTTGGCCACATATATTCCTGGCTTCAAACTGGACGCGTCGTCAGATTCCTTGGTGTTGGAAGGCGATGAGTCGCTGCGTATCTTCAGGGAAGTGGGTAAGCGCTATTCATCAGAAGACTTTCTGATTATTACCGTCGAGCCGCGCGGCGATTTATACGCTGATGATGTGTTACGGGAAATCAGCGCATTGCGCGAGCGCCTATTAAAATTCGATCGAGTGTCGTCTGTTACATCAATGCTGGACGTGCCTTTACTGCAAAGCCCCAAAATAAAATTATCAGAACTGTCCGAAAGTTTGAATACATTACGCGATGATGTAGACCGCGAACTGGTTAGAGAAGAATTTAAGAGCAGCCCGGTTTACAGAGATCTTCTTGTCAGTCGTGATGCCAGTACTACTGCAATACAAGTCAATTTAAAGCGTGACACACACTACGTAGAGCTTCTTGAGCGGCGTGAGCAGCTGCAGCTGCTCATTCGGGATGGTGAAGCCAGTGCTGAACAGCGCGCTGAGTTCGATACGGTTTTTCAGGAGTTTAGAGACTACCAGGCAGAATTTAATCAACAGCAAAGTTTGTTTATCGACGACGTGCGCAGTTTGCTGGACGAGTTTCGCGCACATGGCGTAGCGAAACAAATTCATCTTGGTGGCGTGCCGATGATAGCCGCAGACATGATCAGTTTTGTGAAAAGCGACCTGCTGGTATTCGGCACCGGCATTGTAATTTTTATGGTCTGTATTCTGTCGATCATTTTTCGTCGCCTGCGCTGGGTGTCCTTGCCCGTATTGGTATGCATATCAACTGTTACCTTGATGATGGGCTTTCTGGCATTTCTTGATTGGCGCATGACGGTTGTGTCCAGCAACTTCGTTGCATTGTTATTGATAGTCACACTGTCTATCAATGTGCATCTGATCGTGCGCTACAGGGAATTACACGGCGCCGGTGAGTTTAAAAGCCAGCACCAGCTCGTCAGGGAAACTGTGCACTTCATGTTTACGCCCTGTCTGTATACAGCAATGACTACGGTGGTGGCGTTTGTCTCTCTGGTTGTCAGCGGAATTCGCCCTGTAATTGATTTTGGCTGGATGATGACGATAGGAATTGGCGTGGCATTGATGATGTCTTTTCTGATTCTGCCATGCATACTCATCTTGCTGCCGCGCCAGGACCCAGTACCTTCTGGTACTACCGGCGCATTCACCATTCGTTTCGCCACTGCCACCGAACGTTTTGGCTCACTTATTCTTGTTGTTGCGGCCGTACTTGCCATATTGGCTGGCGTTGGCATATCAAGACTTGAAGTTGAAAACCGCTTCATCGATTTCTTTGATGAGTCGACAGAAATTTACCAGGGAATGGAGTTGGTCGACGCGCAGCTTGGCGGCACGATACCAATGGAGATTTTGCTGAAATCTGCGGATCTGGACATTGACGAAGCAGATGGGTCGGATGAATTTTCTGATGATTTTGCAGATGAGGATGAATTCGCTGATAGCGATTTTTCCGATGATTTCTCAAGCGACGAAGCCGCGGGATTTGCGGATGACTTCGCGGATGATTTTGGTGATGACTTCAGCGACAACGCTAGTGATACAAGTTCAGCCCCTTCGGTCTGGTTTAACCGCGCCGGAATGAGCCGAGTAGAGCAGCTGCACGATTGGTTGGAAGCACAACCAGAAACCGGCAAGGTTATGTCATTAGCTACCTTGTATAAGCTGATGCAAATACTGGTTGGAAAAGACATTGATGATATTCAGTTGGTGCTGGCTCAGCAGTCGTTGCCCGACAGTATTCAAGACATAATGATTCGGCCACACCTTATCGATGAATTGAACGAAACGCGCATCACCGTGCGTGTGAAGGAAACGTCTAAAGAGCTGCGCCGCAATGAGTATTTGCAACGCGTTGCGAACTACCTTGAGAACGATCTGGGCTTTAGCAAAGACGAATACGAAATTACTGGCATGTTAGTGCTGTATAATAACATGTTGCAGAGCTTGTACCGTTCGCAAATTCTGACCATTGCCGCTGTATTTGTCGCGATCATGCTGATGTTTATCGTGCTGTTCCGCTCGTTTTCTCTAGCGGTGATCGGTATCATTCCGAATATTCTCGCGGCATCAATAGTGCTGGGTGGAATGGGCTTGGTTGGAATTCCTTTGGACATGATGACCATCACTATCGCGGCCATCAGCATTGGGATTGGGGTGGATAATACAATCCACTATATCCATCGCTTCAAGCGTGAGTATTCGTTAGACCAAAATTATCTGGCCACCATGTATCGCTGTCACGGCAGTATTGGTAAGGCGATGTATTACACCTCGTGTACGATTATTTTTGGCTTCGCGATTCTGGCCTTGTCGAATTTCAAGCCCAGTATTTATTTTGGTTTGCTCACAGGTGTTGCCATGCTTGCTGCTTTGCTTGGCGCATTGCTGCTATTGCCGCAATTGTTGGTGAGGTTAAAACCTCTGGGGCGCGAATGACAGAGGAATTGCCGTTGTTCCCGCTTGGAGCGATGTTGTTTCCAGGTGGTCGAATTTCGTTGCAAATATTTGAGCCGCGCTACATGGATATGGTCAAGCGCTGTCTTCGAGACAACAGCGGCTTCGGCGTGGTTGCGATCAGAAGTGGCAGTGAAGTAGTTAGTCCTGGTACCGTTGCGCCCACTATGTATTCGATTGGTGTAGTCGCCCATATTGTCGACTGGCATGGGCTTGAGTACGGCCGCATCGGTATAACAGCAGAAGGCAGTCGGCGATTCAAAATTCTTTCCAGCGAGCCTCAGGAAGACCAGCTTCTCATCGGTGACGTTGAGTATCTGTCTGACAGCGAAGACCTAACGTTGCCAACGTCTTACGCTGAGCTTGCTGGCTTACTAAAGCAGTTGGCGCGCCATCCTTCTGTTGAGCAATTGGGCATGAGTTTTGATTACACCTCTGTCAACAGCGTGGCTTATGCACTTGCGCAGCTTTTACCCATTGCCAATGAAGAAAAGTTCAAGCTACTCGATTGCGATGACGCGCATCAAGTGCTTGCCAGAATTCGATTAATCACAGATCAAATTGCAGGATTTTCACGTGACTAGAATATTGCCAATTTCAATAGTGTGGGCGGTTTTCTTAAGCATTGCATCATTCACAGCGCAATCTGAAGACTCGGCTAAAAACAAAATATACCGGGTGAAAGTGCAACTCGGAGAGAGCGCCACTGGCAATAGTGACGCAGCTGTTATTGAGCATGAAGAAATCAGCACGCGCAATACGCAAACCGCTTTTACCGCCGCGATGCAAGCGTGCGAAAACGAGCGGATGCAAGCGCAGTTAGGGCGTAACTGCGAGCCAGTGTCGGTAGACGGTGAAAACATTGCAACTGCGACCGCATTGCGGCGTCGTTCGATTGAAGAGACCTCAGAGCCTAAACTCAGTTTGTTTCATCATGTGTCGAACAAGGGCAGTGTTTACATCTATGGTTCTGTGCATTTGATGAAAAAAAATGCCTACCCGCTGAACCCAAAAATTATCGCTGCATTTGCGGCCTCAGATAATCTGGTTCTGGAAGTTAATATTAATGCAATACCACCAGAAACCTTACAGCAAGAGTTTCGACAGCGCGGAATCTACTCAGATGGTTCCACACTAAATACAACTTTGTCTGCAGATACACTGGCCAGCGCACAAGCCGTGTTGCAAACCCGAGGCTTGAATCTTGATAACTATCAATCGCTGAAGCCGTGGTTGTTTGAGCAAACGATTATTAATCAGGAAATGCTACTTTATGGCTTCGATCCTGAGTCTGGCATTGATAGTTACTTTGATCAAAGAGCCAGAGCGCAAGGCAAGTCGATATTGCAATTGGAAACACTCGAGCAGCAGCTGTCACTACTGAGCGGCACGCCACTGCCGGTGCAAGAGGCGAGTTTACGTTACACCCTCGACGCGCTCAAAGCCCGGGTTGTACAGCAACAGCTCAACGATCTTGTCGTAGACTGGATGCAAGGAGACGTTGATGAGTTGTATGATTACATGATGGAGCCACTTCAGGAATACCCCGAGCTCGAACCGTTTTTAGCGGCGCTGTTTGATGATCGCAATGAATCAATGAGCAGAAAAATTGGGCGCTGGATGGACGAAGGAGGCGATTACTTTGTTATCGTTGGTGCCGGTCATCTGGGGGGTGCCAACGGTGTGGTTAATTTACTGCGCTCACGTGGTTATAAGCTGCAGCAATTGACGCCGTAAGGTCTGGCGCTGAGGAATACACTTTTGAAAGAACGACATATACCTATGGAAGGTACGCCAAATTTTCGCGACCTTGGCGGCTATCCCACACGTTGTGGTCGAACAGTGCGTTTTGGGAAACTGTTTCGTTCAGGAGTGTTGTCTGCCCTGAGCAGTGCTGACCTGACAACAATGCAGGCTCTGAATATATCAACTATTTGTGATTTTCGTCGCCATGAAGAAGCAGAACGAGACCCAACGCGCCTGCCTGCAAAAAACCCTCCTAGAATTGTCCATATACCAATCGACCCTGGCAGTAGAGGCAGTTTTTTCGAGCAGCTAGCTGAAAACGAAACCATTGCGACCACCAGTGAGCCGTTTGATATGGCCGACTTTATGGTTGATATTAATCGCGCGTTTGCGCTTGAGCATCACGAATCATTCAAGGCGATGCTGAACGAAATAGCCACACTGGGTGATCACGCCGGATTATTGTTTCATTGCTCAGCAGGTAAAGACCGCACCGGGTTTGGCGCAGCACTCATACTTCTGTGTTTGAACGTAGACCGTGAAACTATCATTGAAGACTATTTGCTGACGGCTAAGTACTTTAAGCCCGATCTAGAAAGTAAGCGGCTAACCGAGAAATACGCGCAATACGGTTTCGCTGATGTTGACCCAATGATCATAAGGCCAATGTTAGAAGTGCGCGCTGAATACATAGGCGAAGCATTTCGCGCCATCGATGAGCACTACGACAGCATCGAGAGCTATCTTGAAAATGTCTTCGGTCTTTCCAGTGAAGATCTCAATAGTTTTCGCAAACAGTTGCTCGATTAGCCAGCTCTCAGCATGGCTAGCTGAGCCAACGACCTACCGGAGTGCCCCACAAAAATTTAGCGAACTTTTGCATACCTTCGGCTTTCTTTGCGGAATAAGGGTAAGCACTGGCCAAATCACCGCCGCGTTTCTCTATGATAATAGGCACTGTTTTCGTGTAGCCTCTAAGACCAAGCTTACCGTTTACACGACCAACACCACTGGTTTTAACTCCGCCAAACGGTGCTGCAGGTATGCCGTAGGTAATGGCGTGATCATTAATCGATACTGAGCCGGTATCCATTTTTAAGGCAAGACGCATTGCCTTGTCTTTGTTTTGCGACCAGACATTGCCGCTTAAACCGTAATCCGAATCGTTCGCCATCTTGATAGCTTCTTCTTCATTACGCACCTTTTGAATACACAAGATTGGGCCAAAGGTTTCCGACTGCATAATGGCCATATCGTGCGTAACATCAGTGATCACAGTAGGTTTGTAGTAAAGGCCGTTTAATTCGCTATTGCGCTCCCCGCCAACCAAAATATTCGCACCCTTGGCGCGCGCGTCTTCCACGTGGTTTTCCATGATGTCCATTTGTCTATCCCAAAACACGGCGCCCACATCTTCATCGAACCCCAAGTCTGAACCTTGTTGCAGGGCGCTGGTCATGGCCACACATTTATCAACAAACTCCTCATAGACCTCATCCACTACGTAGATGCGTTCAGTACCGCAGCAATAGTGACCTGTGTTCATGCATGAGCCAACAACAGCGCCCTGCGCTGCGCGGTTAATGTCTGCATCAGCGCAGACTATCATTGCGTCTTTACCGCCCAACTCAAGTGTGCAAGGAATCAGTTGCCGTGCGCATGATTCGGCTACCTTACGCCCTGTGTTGACACTGCCTGTGAACGAAATCTTATCCACACCGGATTCACACAAGTCCGCACCGGTTTGGCCATCTCCTAACAAAACCTGAAAAACCCCATCAGGGAAGCCAGCCTCAGTGAATATCTCCTCGGCCAGTTTGGTTGAATAAGGGGTCACTTCGGACCCTTTAACCACTACCGCATTGCCTGCCATCAAAGCCTGCACACTCGGATTGACCGCCAATACAAACGGTCCGTTCCATGGTGTGATGATTCCAACAACGCCTAAGGGCTTGTAGGCAATCTGTACCTTTTTCATAAACCCCATGATGCCATGCGGTTTAACTTTCTCAGGCTTCAGGAACTTTTCCGCGTTCTTCGCGTAGTAACAAATGGAATCCAGACAGGAAAATACCTCCATGCTGAACGCGTCGGTTCGAGCCTTGCCGGTTTCGCTCACTACGCGGTCGATAATATCGTCTTGCCGCTTCAACACGATTTCCTGCGCTTTGTACATAAAAGCAGCGCGCTCGGCAAAACTCAGTGCCGCCCAGCCCTGCTGCGCAGCGCGTGCTTTTGCAACCGCTTGCTGAACATCATCGGTATTAGCGCATAGCAGCTCTCCCGTTACCTCCAGAGTGACTGGGCTTCGCAATTGCAGTACTCGTCTGGCGTCGTCGTTTGCTTCTAGAGTTTCGTAAATAGACATGGAACAACCTTCTTCCTGCGGAAAGTGATGAATGGGCACCTTGGATGTATGCGCAGCTTAGATTCCGCTCAAAAATTCGTCCAGTGAAGAACATGTCATCAATTTGGGTGATTAGTGAGCAACATAGTCGATTTTTACTGAAATTCCAGTGCACAAGATGGGAATTTTGATGCGCTAGCATGCTTACATTCTTTTACAATGCAGCGTTCCGTCATCAGCTAATATTCGCCGATATGGTTTGGCAGTCGGCGGCGCACGCGAGGCGGCCTCACGTTACAAATAGTTTCTTGGTAGCGTGTACGAATAAGAAGCGCAGCACACAGAGTTGAGAACAAACAGAGGTAAGTGGAAATGAAGATCAAGAATATTAGACATGGCCTTGTGGCCATGGCGGTTGCACTCGCACCGCAAGTAAGCGCTGATGATGTCAGCGGCTGGACATTAGTGCCCGGCATTGGCTATTACGACATGGCCGACGAACGTGGCCTGGAAGGAGACGTGTTCCCATCTCTGGGCTTGGGCTATCAGTTCAATAATCATTGGACCACGGAGCTGGTTGGCTCACGTGTTGCCAGTGAAGTTGATGGCGGAAGTACAGACGTTGATCTAGAGCAATATCGATTAGACGCACTGTATACAGTGAACCCGGAAGACGTCTTACAGGGCTACTTCGTATTGGGTGGTGGCCATGCCAGTTTTAAGCCTGAAGGCATATTAAGCTTCGGTGGCGTAGCAACGGCTGACGATATCGAAGAATCATTCGCTAATTACGGCGTTGGTTTGAAATATGCGTTCTCGGATCGCGTTGCATTGCGTGGTGATGTGCGTGGCGTGACCAGTCTTGACGAAGAGATAACCGACGTAGCTCTGAACATGGGCATCAGCTATATGTTTGCGCAAACCAGTCGTACTATCAAAGACGCAGACGGTGATGGTGTGTCGGATAAGTTGGACCAGTGCCCAGGTACACCAGCTGGCGTGCAGGTTGACGACAAAGGCTGTCCATTGGATTCTGACAACGACGGTATTGCCGATCATATGGACAAATGCCCTAACACCCCAGCGGGTGTAGAGGTTAATGCGAACGGTTGTGCAAAAGATGACGACGGTGATGGCGTTCCGAACCACATGGACGAATGCCCCGATACAGCGGCAGGCGCCAAAGTTGATGAGAAAGGCTGTTACATCGTGATCACCGAAGACGTTCAGGTAGAACTCGATGTTGAGTTTGACGTGAACTCTGCGGCGTCGCGTCCAAGCCATCGCTCGGAAGTACAACGTGTTATGAGCTTTATGACTGAGCATCCTTTGACCAAGGTGGTTGTTGAAGGTCATACCGACAACACTGGGTCGGCGGCTTACAACCAGCAGTTGTCTGAACGCAGAGCGGCAACCATTGCCAGTCAGTTGGTTGAAGCCGGCATCAGTTCTGACCGAGTGACTTCGGTTGGTGTTGGTGAAGCACGCCCGCGTGCCGATAACAGCACAGACGAAGGTCGTCAGCGCAATCGTCGTGTGGTGGCCGTTGTGTCAGCTCGCGAAGAAAAGCGTGTCGACTAAGACTTTGCGGCGCGCCTGATAGCGCGTCAAAAAACTCGGGAAAGGCAGAGCTAACACTCTGCCTTTTTCATATCAGGTCAATCGATTTAACAGATGTTTATCAATGTGCGTTAGCGTCACTGCTAGACTGCGCACACGTTAAATTGATGACCAGCATGTCACATTGAGGAGATTATCATGCGATCTATTTATTCTTTTGCCGCAGCGACGGCCTTTGGGTTGAGCCTATCCACCGCAGCACTAGCCGAAGAGCCCGTTGATCCGGCTGCAGACGGCTGGACCGGAAGCATTGGTGCGGGTCTGGTAATGACCGGCGGTAATACAGAAACTGAAAGCGGTAACGCTGTTTTTGATGTTACTCGCAGCATTGGTGCCTGGAGTCACAATTTGAACACATCAGCGCTATGGACAGCTGACTCGGTTCGCACTACGGCTGAGAAGTACTACCTGTCTTTTCAGAGCAATCGTGCTTTGTCAGAGAAAAGTTATTTATTTGGCATAGCTTCGTACGATGATGATCGCTTCAGCAGTTTCGATTATCAAGCCAGTGCAGCCATCGGTTACGGTTATCAAGTTATAGCAAACGATACAATGAACCTGAAGCTGGAAGCCGGTCCTGGTTACCGCATCAGTAGACCGTTTATTTATCAAACTGACGCCATGGGCATGAATGTTGTTGATGCAAACACTGGTTTGCCCATAAAGACTGGTGTTGGACCGAAAGACAATGAGCTGATTGGCCGTTTTGCCGAATCGTTTGATTGGCAGTTTAGCGACAACGCCAAGCTGATTCAGGAGCTGAATGTTGAAGCCGGTAGCGATAACACCGTTACTCGCTTTTTGGTTGCGGTAGAAACGAATGTGGTCGGTGCGATTGCCTTAAGAGTGTCTTACGGAATCAAGAACAATACAGATGTAGCGCCTGGTTTGGATAAAACCGATACTGAAACAGCAATCACACTGGCGTACGGATTTTAATCCAGATCTGATTCGTCCAGTTCAAGCAGGGGCAAGCGCACGGTAAATACCGAGCCTTGCCCTTGTTTGCTGTCTACCATAATTCGGCCGTTGTGGCGTTGCACCGTAACCGAAATAAACCGCAGGCCAAGACCAGCGCCTGTTCTTCTTCTTGATTCATCTGAACTGCCACGGTGAAACTGTTCGAATAAGTGGGGTATGTCTTTTTCTGGAATGCCAATGCCCTTATCACTTACGGTCAGCACAGCGTAGGACTCGTCACCTGATAACTCCGTTTCAATTGACAGCTGCACAGCCGTACCTTCACCTGAATACTTGATCGCATTGTCGAGCAAGTTAATAATCATACGCTCAAGCAAGTCACCATTGCCCCAAATCCACACGTCTTGGTCACAATGCTGAGTGGTGATCCGGATTTTCTTACGCATCGCCAGTGCATAGACATACTCGGCGGCGTTGTCGGCTACTGAGTGCAGGTCGCATTCGTATAAGGCAATGTTGTCTGCTTCGGCGCGGGCCAATTGCAGAAAGCTCTCTGTGTAACTTAAGGCTCTTTGTGCATAGCTGCGAATGTTTAGCAGCTCTTCGTTCATCGCACGCTCACTGCGATCCGTCAGCGCTAA
Organism: Pseudomonadales bacterium; assembly: GCA_045105115.1. Lineage (GTDB taxonomy): Bacteria > Pseudomonadota > Gammaproteobacteria > Pseudomonadales > JAUIET01 > JAUIET01. The sequence continues at coordinate 21,613 of JBGCDE010000035.1, forward strand.
TATCGAGACCAACGGTGAGCGAAGATCGTGTGACACAAAGTTCAGCGTTTCGGCTCGAGTGCGCTCCATTTCCCGTAAGCGAGTAATATCAGTCATTGTGAATACCACGATACGGTCGTGCTCATCGGCCAGGGCAAATTCATTTCCCTGCAGCAGTACGTCGTTACCGGACCGGTTTATGTACTCGAACTCTGTTTCTTCGCCGTGAAGAAGCACGCTGTTCACTGCTTTTTCGAGGTTCGCAAACGGTTGCTCGTCGGCGTCGGTGGCTCGAACCGGCTTGATGTTGCTTTCCAGCAGTGCGGTGAAGTGTTGCTCATGCGCAGAATCTGTTTCCAGGTTTAATAAGCGCCGGGCCTGGTCATTGATCAGAATAACCTTGCCACCTTTTGTGGTTGCCACCACGCCATCGCTTAAGTTAGCCAGGCAGCTGAATATAAAATGCCGTAATTGCCGACGGCTGGTTTGGCTGCGACGTATCTGATCTATGTGCAAGGCGACTACATCGATATTGCGCTTGGGTACTTCTTTGTCGTCACTTTCCCAGGGTTTAAGTGTGGCCTCCAGCAGTTCGCGGTCCAGCAAGCTGCCTTCTTGATTCAGTGAGACCAGTTCTTCACGTAGATAGCGCATTGAGCGATCCAGGCGATACCAGGACCACAATGGATACCCCAGAGTGATCGCCAGAAAGCTGGCCATGGGTGGCCACCAAAGGTTGTAGACGCTCAATGCCAGCAAGCTGAGCGCCATCGTAGCGCCCGCAAACACAACCGTGGTGAGCAGCGAAAATCCTGGAGCGGCGCTTGTAATCATCAAAAGCGCCAGCAAAGACAATACAAAGGTTGCGACAGCGCGCATGCTTGGCGACAGCGGTGTGATTAATCGGTCTTTGCGCAGCGCGTCAAAAATATTGGCATTCAACTCAACGCCTTGCATGTGGCGGTTATCGTCCGAAACCGGTGTGGCAAGTGTGTCACTTAAGCCAGCGGCCATCGTGCCTACAAAAACAATCTTATCTTGCAGTTGCCCCGACGGATAACGTCCATCCAGTACATCAATAAAACTCAACATGCGAAAACCACCGGGTGGTGCTGCGAAGCGTATCTGGTTGCGATAGTCGCGCACAATCAGCTTACTGCTGTCGTCTTCAATCGGCCTTGCTTGTGTTATAGATCGTGCGCCGGGCAGGGGGTCTGGTACATTGCCGTACGCCAGGCGGTGCAGTACAACGGTCATGTGTTCCCAGTAAGCACTGCCAAGACCTTCTTTCATGTGTGTGGAGCGTAGAACACCGTCTTTATCTATTTCGATATGCGCATGGCCAAGCTTGGCAACCTCAGCCAAGGTGTCGAAGGGAATCACTTCCAGTAGTTGTCCGTCTGGCCGGTGTTCGCCAACAAATACGGGTGACACCAGGCGACCAAAATCGCGCACGGCCGTTACCAGTTGTTCGTCGTATTGGGGGTTGGGCGTATCTCGCTCTGAAAAGACAATATCGTAAGCAATGGCTTTGACACCGGCCTGGTTCAAGCGATTAATCAGCTGCGCATGAATGTCACGTCGCCAAGGCCATTTACCTATACCTTGCAGGCTTGCCTCGTCGATACCAACGATCAGTACGTCGTCTGGTGCCTCACCTAATGCGGCACGCTGAAACGCGTCATGGGCAACATTATTCAATGCAAGCGGTGCTGCAAACCAGCCGGCAACAGCGGCCAATAGTGCCAGCACCGTACTGAGCAATATGGCTTCAAAACTGGGCAGGCGTATCGGCATAACTCTCTTGGAGTGAGTATTAAAAGCGCTGTGAGGTTTGAGGCAAACCAGGCATAACGCGCAGCCTGTCGGTTAGATCAGCACAACAGCCAGTATACCAAGACTCTGCAGAATGATGAGCCAGAGATCGCGAACCTTGCTGCTAAATCCCTGAACATTACTAAACTCACCCGAGCCATACGCTGGGTATATGGCTTGCGTACGCGCATAGTACTGCTGGCCTTCGGGCAAACTCAGTATCGTTGAGTTTGACTCAACGCTGATTTCTTCAACTACATCGGTAAAGCTCTTGTCGCGGCTAATCTGGAGCTTGTAGGACTTCGCGTTCTCTATCGCTGGCCAGCTAATACTAACTTGCGTACCATCGACAAGAATATTTTCTGCCGTTAAATTGGGCGTAGCCAGCGCGACGGTGGCCTGAACGCTTTGCTGCGCTGGCAGGCCTTTTAGTCCGATAGCGTCGACCGCACGAACCACAAAAGTATACGCACCCGTTGGCAAGTCAGCAAAGTGCACTTGCTGTTGTTCAGTGTCTGTTGAGCGTAACAGCTGTTCTGTTGACTGCCCTGAGTACACATCAACCAAATACTTCTCGGCATTCTCAATCGCAGACCAGCCCAGCGTAAACGGCAACTCAATATTCTCAGTGATATTCAACTCGGGTGCAGCGAGCAATTTAACTGGCGGCAAAGGTGCTTTTCCTTGCTCAGCTACTGTGCCAAACCCGGCGCCGACCGCTTGCGAGCCACCTGCTGCGCTAACTTCTACAATGCCTTCAAGTACTTCATTGCGCAATATGCCCCCCACGCCATTCACGCTGCCATCCGCAGAAATACTGAATTCCGTGCCGCGCGCTGCCGCGATTGCTGCCGGCGTGCTAATGCGATACCGGCTTTTGCCATTTCGGGAATTAACCTTGGCGCGACCTGAGCCACGATTCAGACGCATATGCGTATCAATCATGCCGGTCTGTCCGTGGGCTGACAAGCGCTCTAGAACCAATTCACTATTGGCTCTTACCAGAAACGAAGAGTCATCGGCGAAGCGCAGCAACACACTGCCATCACTGGTGATGATTCGGTCGCCCATGTACAGCTGTTCTCCAGCAGTTAGGGGTGTACGGTTCAGCTTGGGGTTGCGGGCACTTAAATAGTTTTCGCCAGTGCGCAATTCGCCACCCGGTTGCGGACGCTTTCGCTCACCACTGCGCCGCTCCAGAAAGGCCTCACCTCGAACAAATTCAACAGCGGCTGGAACTGGTGGCGCTTTTAACCATTCCACAGGAATTTTTACTTGGGAGCCAGGTGGCAATTGACGCGGGTCCGTCACTTGTGGGTTGTGTGCTGGCAATTTTTGCCAGCATAAGGGTTCTTCCACTAACTCTGCACATATTGTCCAGAAGGAATCACCAGGGCGAACCGTATGCAGCCAATCTTCCGCAACACTCAGCGTTGGCATCATCAACAATGCGATTGCCGCCAACACACGGCACTGCCTGCGTAGGAGCACGGCCTTAACGCGGAGTACTGTTTGAGTTAATGCGGCGCTAAGCATAGGTTTTCCATTAGTCGGTTTCGGCTTCCGCCTGTTCGGTTTCAACCTTTTCAAGGCGATAGCCATATTGGTAGATCGTCTTGATTCGATATCCCATTTCAGGCGTTATACCTAATTTACGCCGGATACGACTCATATGCACGTCTACCGTACGAGTATTCACGGTTTCATTAATGCCCCAGATGCTCTTAAGTAGCTGGTCTCTGGAGACCAGCTTTCCAGTATGCTCGATCATGTAGCGAGCCAATTGGAAATCTTTGGCCGTTAGCTTCACTGCTTCGCCGGCCACCGAAATTTCCTGAGTTTTGCGATTCAGGCTGATTGGGCCAATATCAATAACGTCAGCCATTGTCTGAGTGCCACTGCGACGTGCCAAAGCAATCAGGCGCGCTAGCATTTCCTCTTTGCGTAAAGGCTTCACCAAGTAGTCATCAGCACCTGCGTGCAGAGCGCGAGCAACATCGGCCTCGCTGTCTCTTTGAGTGGTAAATAAAACCATGCCGTTCCATTCAAGTGCGTTTCGTAAGTGCTCCAGCACATCAACACCTGACATACCAGGCACTTCCCAGTCCAGCACGGCAAGATCGTAGCTGTTCTCTTTCATTTGTTGTAAAAACTCTCGCGAGTTAGGTTTGTGGTCCACGGTATAACCGGCATCGCGCAGCCAACCAACCACCAGCTCAGCCTGGGCAAGATCGTCTTCCAGTAAACATATCCGCATTCTCTTGTTCTCCAACATCGTACTCTTAAAGCCGGGGCGCAGTAGTTGACCCCTGAATTGCTATGACGCTGTGATACTCTATTTGCTTATTTTACAATTGCAATAGACCGAAATCCCTGCCCAGTGCGGTAGTCCTGCAAAGGCACTGTGCAACATATCACACTCATCTGTAAGTAACTGATAATTCTTGTAATTATGTTAGTTCGAAAACTCGAGCTAAGCGTGCATTTAAATGTAAAGGAAGGTAAATGTTGATACTCATATTGCCGCTCACAGAGTTTGACAGCGACAAGCGGTGCAGCCACCATGAGCGCCCTGCCGCAGACCGCAGCCAATTCTATGTTTGATGAAATTCGCCCATACCGCGATGACGAGGCGTTTGACGTTTTGCAGCGCACAATTCGTGACCCGGAACTTCTGGGTGCTGTGCGCAGCCTGCTGTTGCCCGCATGGTCGCAGCCACTCGCGACCGTGCTCGACCCACTGTTGGGGCTTTATCTTCGCTGGCAGGCACGTAAGGTTCATTCCATAAGCGACCTGCAGGCGGTGATGGAAAAATATCTGGTCCACGCGCTTGATACCACCACGGCCGGTTTTACTGTATCGGGTTTGCAATATGTACCGAGAGATCAAGCGTGCTTGTTTATAGGTAACCACAGAGACATCGCGCTAGATCCTGCTTTTATGAGCTTGTCACTGCACCGCTGCGGTCTGAACACCTGCCGCATCGCCATTGGCGACAACCTATTGAGCAAACCCTTTGTGGCCGACCTCTTGAGGTTGAACAAGTGTTTTATTGTGAATCGTTCGGCAAGCGGTAATCGCCAGCTGTTAAAGACTTATCAGCAGTTGTCGCAATTCATAGAACATTCGATTGTGACTGAGTCTACCAGTGTGTGGTTAGCGCAGAGGGAAGGCCGAGCGAAAGATTGTGATGACCGAACAGAACCGGCTATTTTGAAGATGCTGCATATGAGTGGCAAAAAAAATGGCCGCAGTTTGGCTGAACATCTTGCTACCTTGCGTGTGATACCTGTGAGCATTTCATATGAACTCGACCCCTGCGATGTCATGAAAGCAGAAGAACTGTTGGCTGTTAAAAACGGTACCAAGTATGCAAAAGCTGAACACGAAGATGTATCTAGCATTGGCAAGGGCGTTAGTGGTGAGAAAGGCCGAGTTCATCTGGCGTTTTGCCCGCCGCTTAGCGGCGCCTCTGAGTCCGCTGAGCAAGTAGCGAAGGAAATCGATGCGTCTTTACACAGATATTATCAACTGCAGCCTAGCAATCTGCTTGCTTTCGAGCAGCAGGGCCAGACAGCGCCGCAATGGTTGCAAGAGCAAGTTTATGGAAAAACCGTGAACCCGCAGTGGCTTGCAAGTAGGCGCGACAAATTTATGCAGAGAATTCAACAGCTGTCGCCAGACAAACGCGACATGATTGTTCAAATGTACGCTCAACCCGTTCTCAATCGCCTCGCTTTGGAGTGTCCACAGAGTGTCTGACGCAGCACCGCGTACCAGTGGTGCGCAGGCACTGAGTAAAGAGCTGAAAAGCGAAATACAGGCAAGCTATTCGCGCTGGCTGGCAGCGCATGAGTTTAATCCTCGCTATGGCCAACGGTTGATGATTGCCACGGTTGCTAATGCCTTAGCTGCTGCTGATACTGCCATCGCTGAGCATCGTTTTGGTGTTGTAGAAGCGGGAACAGGAATTGGCAAAACAGTTGCCTATACATTGGCGGCCGCACCGATTGCACGTGAAAAGAAAAAGACCCTGGTGATATCTACCGCGACCGTGGCATTGCAAGAGCAGTTAATCAATAAAGACTTGCCTGACCTGGTTGCCAGTGCCGAAATTCCTATGCGCTTTACGCTGGCCAAAGGGCGTGGACGCTATCTGTGTTTGTCCAAACTCGACAATATTTTGCGCAGTACGCAAGAACAGAGCAGTATCACCGCCCTTTACCCAGACGAGTTATTTGATGCGGCGCAGTCACCTGCGGTCGATCTTTATCAGCAGATGTCTGAAGCCGTGTTACGAGGCGACTGGAGCGGCGATCGAGATGAATGGCCAGACGCCCTGGAAGAGAAAGACTGGCGATTGCTCACCTCTGATCGTTCGCAATGTCATAATCGCCGCTGCACTTGGGTAAGCGACTGCAGTTTCTTCAAGGCCAGAGACGGGCTACAGGAAGTGGATTGCATTGTGACTAATCATGATCTAGTTCTGGCGGATCTTGCGCTAGGTGGTGGCGCAATTTTGCCAGAGCCGGAAGACTGCTTGTACATATTTGATGAGGCTCACCATCTGGCTGACAAAGCAGTACAGCATTTTTCATCGGCCTTGCGTTTTAATGCAACCGTACGCTGGCTGCAGCAGTTAAGCAAACTGATCGACGCTTTGCAAAAGCAGTGGCCAGAAGCGCGCCGTGTAAACAACAGCCTTGAGCAGTTACGCCATTTAAGTGATTTGTTATTGTTGCAGTTGCAAACCTTGCCCGATAGCCTGCAATTCTATTACGACGATTTGAATCAGCAAGATGAGCGCTGGAAGCGCTCACAACACGCGCGTTTCGACCTGGGTCAGGTTCCTGATGAACTGGTAAGCGTGGCTGTGGAATGTCGCGAGCATAGCGAGCAAATTGCACATCACATGGCCGCGATTAACAAAGAAATGCAATCGGTGATGGAAGCAGAACCGGGTCGTGAGGAAATAGAGCAATGGCTGCCTATAGTCGGGGCTGGCTTGAATCGGGCAGAGTCGGCGGCGGGATTGTTCGCCTACTATGCCAGTGCTAATGAGGTGAAAGCCATTCCTCGTGCTTTCTGGATTAGTCGCTTTGAGCTCGACTCAGGTGTTGATTTTGGGCTTCACAGTGCGCCGTTACTAGCGTCGGAATACCTACAGGATATGTTGTGGTCACGCTGCGCAGGCGCGATTTTAACGTCGGCAACCCTGACCGCACTTGGCCGTTTTGATCGTTTGCAAATGCACTCAGGTATTCCGGCGCAAGCCAGTTTCCAAGTGGTACCCAGCCCATTCGACTACGCATCACGCGCCGTGCTGCGCATTCCACGTGAAGCCTGTAATCCAAGTGATGTAGAACGACACACGGAGCAATTACGCGATTACATAGAAGGCCTGGATGAAGCGGCGGGCGTGCTGGTGTTGTTTATGTCTCGCAAGCAAATGCAAGAGGTATACGACGAGCTGGACGCTGCATTGCTCAGTAGCGTTTTACTGCAAGACCAACGCAGTAAGCAAGGTTTGCTCGATGAGCACATGCGTAGGGTAGATGCTGGTAAGCGAAGCTATATTTTTGGTCTGGCGAGCTTTGCAGAAGGTGTAGATTTACCCGGTGATTATTGCCGCCATGTGGTGATCGCTAAATTACCGTTCGCGGTTCCTGACGACCCCGTTGCTTCAGCGCTGACTGAATGGGTAGAGCAACAAGGTCGAAATGCGTTTATGGAAATAAGCGTGCCGGAAGCCGCACTTCGCCTGGTTCAGGCTTGTGGCCGCTTGCTGCGCAATGAAGCCGATAGCGGCACTGTTTCATTGTTAGATAGAAGGGTGTTGGAAAAACGCTACGGTCGAGATTTGTTGGACGCATTGCCACCATTCAAGCGCGAGATAGAGTAGCCTTTGCATTGCCAAGTAAAGCAACGTGTTCCCGGGTCACAACATAACTGGGAATGCGCTGCAGGTAAGCGCGCATCGCCCCTTTGTTTTCGAAGCGTTGTCTGAAATCGCTTTGCTCCAGAAACGGCAGAAATTGTTTGACCATGCCGCCGGCAATATAAACGCCACCAAGACTGCCTGCACTTACTGCTTGATCTCCACAGGTACTGCCTAGCCAGGCGCAGAAAATCGAAAGCGTTTGTCGGCAAAGCAAATCGCTGTTATTGCAAGCCCGTTCACTGATCTCCGCAGGGCTTATCTTCTCAGAGCCGCCAAGTCCTTCGTAGATAGACTGCAAACCGCGGCCGGACAGGAAAAACTCTCGACACGGCGTTAATTTTTTCGGCGATTTCTCAGCATGGAAGTCCACAATCTGCCGCTCTACCGCTGTTTCAGCTGATATGCACGCGTGGCCGCCTTCCGCTGGAAACGTCTGATAGCCATCGGCATTGGCCACGACACTGGCCATGCCAAGCCCAGTTCCTGCACCAATAGCGAGAATAGGCGCGCTCTTATCCGCAGTACCTCCGCCGATTTGATGCAGGTCGTTTGCGTGTAAATGAGGAATGGATGCGGCCACGGCCGCAAAGTCATTCAATACATCCAGCGTGTCCAGTTGAAGCTGTTGGCGCAATTCATTCTTGCTGAAGGTCCACGGCAGGTTAGTCATGCTGATCTGGTCGCCCGTGACCGGACCTGCAATCGCAAGACAGGCTTCTATCACCGCTTTGTCACTGGCGTAATCCGACAAGTATTGAGCCAATGCAGACTGCAGGGAATCAAATTGCGCGCATGGCAATTTCTGCACAGCGATCAGATGTTCACTGCCCGATTCGCACAGTGCCAGTCGAATATTGGTACCACCTATGTCAGCGACCAGTCGATATTTCGTTTTCTGCATTGTTTTGTTACGTTGAGAGCGCGGTGTGTTTACCACCAATAGCGACCGAAATTTTCCGGGTTGGCCCAAAAACGCGCATTGTTCCAGGTTCGCTTATGGTTGTAAGACTCTATGTCATAAGTGTATAGATGAAGTGCGTTGCTGTCAGCGTACTCGAAACGATGTTGATGTTTTAGGGCAAGCGCAAAGAAGGCCGATTCAGGCCAAATCCCCTGTGCTCGGTCTTGCTGAAATACGGCGATGTGGTTGCTGTGCAAATTGCGCAGCCGAGCGATTACTGTCGCGCCTTCAGATTGGCTATGATGTTCAAGGTAGTCAGCCACCACTACTAGGTCGAAGCGTTGCATGGGAATGACCGGCATCTGATCCTGATCTGCGAGTACTACGCTTAAATCACAGTTCATTTCGGCGCACAAACTGCCCAGTCCCTCCAGCTGGGAGTGTGAGCACAGCAATACGGTGCGGCATTCCAATGAATGGATAATGTTCGCAAGTGATTGAAGCGGAGAGAGCTCAGACTTAGAGGGGGCAGCGGCGCTCATGTCTATTCAGAGGCTCTCCAGAATTTCAGTCAGGCGCTCAACCTCGCTGACTTCGTGGCTTGCTGCAACCATGAAACACTCCTCGCAACCTGCTGCCTGCATATTTTTCAGTCCTTCGCGCACAGCATCCGGCGTAAACCGGGTCATGCTACCGGCCACCGCTTGTGCGATGTCTTCACCGGCAATTTCGAGATATTTGTGAACATAGCTTTTGAGCGTTGCTTCGGCATCATCGGCAAGGCTGTACCAGAATCCGCCGGCCTTATACGGTGCGCCACGACCAGCATCTTTCCACGCACCTGTGGCCATCGCCAGCATATTTTCCATTTCCTGCTGTGAGCCATTCATCGAGAACGCGTAAATTCCGTCAGCCCATTCTGCGCCGCGACGAATCGCCTTCGGGCCCATAGCGCCGATGAGTATAGGGGGGCCGCCGTCTTGTATTGGTTTAGGACCTATTGTTTCCAGGCCTTCCATCGGTGGCTTGCCTTGCCATACCTGCTTCATAACCTCAATCTGATCATCCATTCGCTGGTGACGTTTTTTGAATGAAGCGCCAACGGCTTGATAATCTTTTGGCCGCCCACCAACGCCAACGGTTACACTGACTCGGCCATTGCTCAATACATCCAGTGTGGCGATTTCCTTTGCTGCCCAGACGGCATTATGCATTGGCAGCACGTACAAAGACGGCATGATGCGAACACGCTCAGTCAACGCCGCGGCAGCTCCAAGTACGGTCGTCATCTCCAAACTGGCGCCATTAATACGCTCACCGCACGACAAGGTTTCAAATGGGCCCTCATCGGCCGCTCGACACCAATCAATGATCACTTGGCGATCAATCTCCGGCTTCATATACGGCAAGCACAGGCTAATTTTCATTGGGAACAGACTCGACTATAGTTAAAACAGTAGTATAACCCGCGTATGAAAAGGGAGCGCCCCATGCAGGAATTGGAAAGATTACGAGAAATTGTAATGCAGCTTCGTGATCCTGATTCCGGGTGTCCGTGGGACATAGAGCAAACCTTTGAAACCATTGCTCCGCACACGATAGAAGAAGCTTACGAAGTGGCCGACGCCATAGAGCGGGGCGATATGGATGGGCTCAGACTTGAGCTGGGTGACCTGTTGCTGCAGGTTGTATTTCACGCTCGCATGGCCGAAGAGCAACAGCAGTTCTCACTCGCTGATGTGTGCGAGGGCATTTCAGACAAGTTGGTAAGCAGGCACCCACACGTTTTCGCAAACGCAAGCGCCGACACAGCCGACGAGGTATTGCAGAATTGGGAAAGTATGAAAGCACAAGAGCGCCAAGCAAATGCGCAGCATGGATTGTTGGATGATGTGCCTCGAAATTTGCCGGCACTGCTGCGCGCTCAGAAACTACAAAAGCGCGCCGCCAGGGTGGGCCTTGATTGGCAAGAACCCGAATTTGTGTTGGGCAAATTGCTGGAAGAAGTTGAAGAATTCTGTGAAGTGATGGCCACGCAACGACGAGATACCTCACGCCTGGCTGATGAGTTGGGTGATTTACTGTTCACCAGTGTCAATCTGTCTCGCCATTTAAAGTTGGACGCTGAAGATCTGTTGCGTGCTGCCAATACTAAATTCGAGTCGAGAATCCGAACAATGGAGTCCTTAGCGGCCGAAAAACACTGCGCGCTTTCTGATCTGAATGCCGAACAGTTAGACGCACTCTGGGAAGAAAGTAAGCGTTCACTTACCGTGTGTGAACCCGATCACACCGACGCCGTGCCTGGTTGAACTTTCGCCTATACCAGCGTTTTTCATGACGGGTGGCCAATATGTCCGCGCTGTTCGTGCAGTAGCGACAGCGTATTTCCAAGTTACTGAAAAATAAAGATTAAATTCCTAATTTTTGCCTATCTAGCGACAATTCGCTGCTTAAGAAATTCTCATTTTGTTTAATTTACAATCATTATATGGTTAAGAGTTAGTCTATATGCTTAACTTTTGTTTGATGGTTAATTGAACACAACACAAACATGCAAGAGCCGGGCAAATAACTGGTGTGAGTGCAAATCTTATGAAAATCTGGGAAAGTGACAACGACCGCCTATTTCAAACGTCGCGTTTCGAGCGGGGTCGAGCAGCAGCGGCGTGCCTTGTAACCGTAAAGCCGCTGCTGAAAGCTTCATTACTGTGTGTCGCTTTTTCAGCAGCTACCTTAGCTAACGCACAAGATTCGATAGCAATGGTGGATCGATCAGCTGTTTCCGTCAGTGGCTCTCAAGTGGCGCCGGTGGCCGTGGCGGCGGCCGTACAGAGTTTGGAAAATGATGCTGCGGCATCGACAAGGTCTACTTCAGAGCAAGAAGGCAAAAGCCCTATTACCGGTTTGGAGCCTGGAACCCTGGCACTGATTGGTTTCGGTTTGCTGGCACTAGCCGCTACAAGACGCAACGCCAGATAGCAAAACGCCGCCATTTTAAGGGCGGCGCTAAAGCCTCAAATTGATGTTACGCGCTGTTACCAGCTGAGCGCACCACCTGTTTGATATTCAATCACGCGGGTTTCGAAGAAATTCTTCTCCTTACGCAAATCCATGATCTCAGACATCCACGGAAACGGGTTGCTGATGCTTCCGTATTGTTCCGGCAGGCCTATCTGAACCAAGCGTCGATTGGCAATAAACTTCAGATAGTCTTCCATCATGGACGCGTTCATACCAAGTACGCCGCGCGGCATGGTGTCTCTGGCGTATTCTATTTCCAGCTGAGTTCCTTGCAGAATCATATCAATGCATTCCTGCTTGAACTCGTCCGTCCATAACTGCGGGTTTTCCAGCTTGATCTGGTTGATCACGTCAATACCGAAGTTAAGGTGCATTGACTCGTCGCGCAGAATGTACTGAAACTGTTCTGAGGTGCCGGTCATTTTATTACGGCGCCCCATAGACAATATCTGGGTAAATCCGCAGTAGAAGAATATGCCTTCAAGCACGCAATAAAATGCGACCAGATTGCGCAACAAGGCCTGATCACTTTCAACCGTACCCGTCTTGAATTGCGGGTCGCTCATTTCTTGTGTGTGCTGCAAGCCCCAGGTTGCTTTCTTGGCGATCGAAGGTACTTCGCGGTACATATTGAAGATTTCACCTTCATCCATTCCCAGCGACTCAATGCAGTACTGGTAGGCGTGAGTGTGAATAGCTTCTTCAAAAGCCTGGCGTAACAAATACTGCCGGCACTCTGGATTGGTGATGTGTCGGTACAAGGCCAGTACCAGGTTATTGGCAACTAAAGAATCAGCTGTAGAGAAAAAGCCCAGATTACGCTTAACAATAGTGCGTTCGTCTTCGGTCAGGCCATCGCTGCTTTTCCAAAGTGCGACGTCGGCCGTCATATTAACTTCCTGCGGCATCCAGTGATTGGCGCAACCATCCAGATATTTTTGCCAAGCCCAGTCGTATTTAAACGGTACCAGCTGATTGAGATCAGCACGGCAGTTGATCATGGCTTTGTCGTCAACGCACACTCTCTGCGCGCCCATTTCCAGCTCTTCCAAGCCAGGTGCTACATCTATTCCGTCTACTTCAGCTAAGGCTCTGGAGATATTGTCACCGCTAGGTGCTGCGGCCTTGGGTGCCTCTTTGGTGCTTGTGCTTATTGGTTCTTCCGCTTTATCGACAGCGGCAGCAATTTTTTCAGCTGTGCTTCGTTCTGCTTCCGCGGCGGCGGTTTGCTCGATTACTTTCTGTGCCACAGCCGGGTCTGCTGCAGACTGGCTAGACGCGTTCTCGTCGGTGTTATAGTCATCCCAACTTAGTAACATTTACTTCTCCATGGTCTGGGTAGTTGCGTATACGGGTTTTGTTTATTGCTTTATTGCTGGCAAAAACACCCCAAAATCGCGCGTTAACGTCGATTCTGTTGTCGCCCTTATAGGGTTCTTGGGGTGGATTCCGAACTATATGCCGGGCGTGTTACAAACACAAGATATAGCGGTAAAATTTTTTCTAACCACTATATGTACAACTAATCCACACCTTGTGCACAGAGTATAATATTGCTTAAACACCTATATCGAGTAGATTTATGACGAATATTACCCTGCAACGTTGGCACGAATACGCAAACGCCAAAGACCCCGCATTACTCGCTCAAATATTGCACGACGAAGCGGTTTTTCATTCACCGGTTGTACACACTCCCCAGCATGGCAAACCGATAGTTACTGCATATTTGCAGGCGGCAATGGCGGTATTCGGCCAAGGCTCGTTTGAGTATTTGGGGGAGTGGTCCTCTGAGAATGGGGCGGTGCTTGAGTTTAGCGCTGAACTGGACGGAATCGTTATTAACGGGGTGGATATTATGGCCTGGGATGATGAGGGGTTGATTGTGGACTTTAAGGTGATGGTTAGGCCGTTGAAGGCGGTGAATCATTTGCACGGCTTGATGAAGGCTATGTTGGAGGCTGGGGGTTAGTTAGACGCCAGATAGCTTTTTGTTCCTTCGCGAAAGGGTTTATGCATAGCCTTGCTCGCCGCGGAGTGTCTCCAGTAAGTGGCAGCGGATTACGGGCATAAAAAAAGGGTTAACAGTTTTAATCTGTTAACCCTTTTTTGTTTTTGGTAGCTAGTGCTACTGACACGCCTCACAATCAGGGTCATCAATCGAACAGGCCAGTGGAACTGGTGCTGGTTCGGGCTCAGAGTTGCCTGATGATACGGCGTTAAGAGCGCCGGTATCGATAGTCGATTTTTCAGTGCCAGTGGCGGCTAAGCTTCGCAGGTAGTAAGTGGTTTTTAGACCACGGTACCAGGCCATGCGATAAGTGATGTCCAGCTTTTTGCCGTTGGCGTTGTTGATGTACAGGTTCAAGGATTGCGCCTGGTCAATCCATTTCTGTCGACGGCTGGCGGCATCCACAATCCAGCGCGGTTCGGTTTCGAACGCGGTGGCGTAGATGGCTTTCAGGTCGGCTGGAATGCGGTCAATCTGTTGTACGCTGCCTTCGTAGTACTTAAGGTCGTGAACCATCACGCTGTCCCAAAGCTTGCGCTGTTTCAGGTCGTTAACCAGATACGGATTCACAACTGTAAACTCACCAGACAGATTCGATTTCACATACAGGTTTTGATACGTAGGTTCTATCGACTGGCTGACACCTGTAATGTTGGCGATTGTTGCGGTCGGTGCAATGGCCATTACGTTTGAGTTGCGCATGCCCTGGGTTTTCACCTGTTCGCGCAAACTGTCCCAATCCATGGATTGGCTTTGGTCAACATCAATGTATTCCTTGCCACGGTTATCAATCAGCATCTTGATTGAATCGATTGGCAATACACCGCGGCTCCACAGTGAGCCTTCGAAGCTGGAATAGCTGCCGCGTTCTTTGGCCAGCTGGCATGATGACTGAATCGCGTAGTAGCTGATGGCTTCCATGGAGCGATCGGCAAATTCTACCGCTTCGTCAGAGCTATACGACAAGTGCTGCTTGTACAGAGCGTCCTGAAAGCCCATCACACCCAGGCCAACCGGGCGATGGCGAAGGTTAGAGGTTCTGGCTTGTGGAACAGAGTAGTAATTAATGTCAATTACGTTGTCTAGCATGCGAACCGCGGTCTTGATGGTTTGCTCAAGCTTTTCTCTGTTAAGACCATTGTCGTCAACGTGATTGGGCAGATTTACTGAGCCCAGGTTACACACAGCAATTTCTTCAGAATTTGTGTTCAGAGTAATCTCGGTACACAGGTTTGAAGAATGCACAACGCCCGTGTGCTGTTGTGGCGAGCGCAGGTTGCACGGGTCTTTGAAAGTTACCCATGGGTGGCCTGTTTCAAACAACATGCCCAGCATCTTGCGCCACATGTCCACGGCTTTAACGCGCTTGAACAGTTTCAAGTCGCCGCTGCGGGTTTGCGCTTCATAATCTTCATAACGTGATTCGAAGGCCTGGCCGTAAAGGTCGTGCAGGTCGGGTACGTCGTTTGGTGAAAACAGTGTCCACTCTTGGTCGTTGAACACGCGCTTCATGAACAAGTCAGGAACCCAGTTGGCGGTATTCATATCATGCGTACGACGCCGATCATCGCCTGTGTTTTTACGAAGCTCAATGAACTCTTCAATATCCATGTGCCAGGTTTCAAGATACGCACATACCGCACCCTTACGCTTGCCACCCTGGTTTACCGCTACGGCAGTGTCATTTACAACCTTCAGGAACGGTACAACACCCTGCGACTTTCCGTTAGTGCCTTTGATGTAGGCGCCAAGTGCTCGCACTGGTGTCCAGTCATTGCCAAGACCGCCGGCCCACTTGGACAGCATTGCATTGTCTTGAATAGCACCATAAATACCGTGCAGATCATCAGGTACCGTTGTCAGATAGCAAGACGATAACTGCGCGCGCAAAGTACCTGCGTTAAACAGGGTTGGCGTTGAGCTCATGTAGTCAAACGACGACAACAGGTTATAGAATTCAATCGCACGGGCGTTGGGTTCGTCTTCCTGTATAGCAAGCCCCATAGCCACACGCATAAAGAAAACCTGTGGAAGTTCGAAACGCGTGTCATTGCTGTGAATAAAGTAACGATCGTATAAAGTTTGCAGCCCCAGATAGGTGAATTGCAGATCGCGGTCAGCATTTAGCGCGGCACCCAGTTGGTCCAAATCAAAGCTTTGCAGTTGTGGGCTTAATAATTCAAGCTCAACACCTTTTCGGATATAGTTTTTCAGGGTTTGCGTGTACATGCCCTGCATTTCACTTTGTGTTGCAGAGTCAGCCACATCAAGAAAGCTTAGCGCTTCAGCACGCAATTGATCCATCAACAAGCGAGCCGTCACGTAGCTGTAATTTGGCTCTATTTCTACCATGGTGCGCGCGGTAATCACCAGTGACGTGCTGACGTCTTTCAGTGGTACACCGTCGTACAAATTGCGCAGGGCTTCGTCCAGAATTTTGTCGCCGTCCACATCATCGAGTCCGGCGCAGGCTTCCATAACAATCGTCTGAAGCCGCTTCTGGTCGAGAAGCTCGGTACGGCCATCAGCCAGAGTAACTTGTATAGGCTGCTCGTCTTGAATAATCGGTAGCTCGGCTTCTTCTTCAGCGCGTGCACGCGATCGATCTTCACGATAAAGAACGTAAGAGCGAGCTATCTTCTGTTCGCTACTGCGCATCAATTCAAGTTCAACCTGATCCTGGATATCTTCTATATGAATAGTGCCGCCTGATGGCATGCGTCGCTTAAAGGTTGCCGAGATACGTTCGGTCAGTCCGGCTACTGTTTCATGGATACGGCTGCTGGCTGCGGCTGTGCCGCCTTCTACAGCAAGAAACGCCTTGGTAATAGCGATGCTGATTTTGCTGTTGTCGTAAGGTACAACCGTGCCGTTGCGTTTTATAACGCGTATTTGGCCTGGCGCGACTGCGCTCATTTCTGTGCTCGGTTCATTCCGTAGATTGCCTGCCTCTGGGTTGCTGCTCTGGCTGGCTGATTCCGTTGTTGTTTGCATTGGTTCTCCGTAGCGTCTATTAGACTTATCTGCTCGCCCCGCAAAGCGGGTGAGGGTCAATTTTTAGTTGTTCGCACGGTCCTTGTTCTTCATTGCCCCCAACATGGGGCTCCAAGCATGCATCCTGCTTTGCGAGAGAAAAAGCCGCCCTAGCGATGGCTTTTTGCCACCACGCATAAGGAAATTTGTCTCACATGACTTGGGTCTTTGCGTAACGAGCTCAGTGTCATTCGGCTGTGAAGCCAAGCGTCCCCTCTGAGACACCCAACATCCGTCGAAAGACAGGCAGAATCCAGTGCCGAAACACTACATGTTGGGGTTTTTGTTACGCGGGGTACAAGATAATGCGCCGTTGAACGGAATGCAATATCATTAGGTGAGTTTTTCGATAATTAAATTGCGTGACTAATAACGAGCAGTTCTGGCCCCTCTTTTGCTAGGCTTGCAGCACGCTATTATCACTGAAGGAGCGCCCAATGAGTGACTATATTCTCGCCATAGACCAGGGTACTACCAGTTCCAGGGCGATCCTTTTTAGTCTGGACGGAACGCCGGCGGCCATTGCCCAACAGGAATTCAAGCAATACTTCCCCGATGATGGCTGGGTAGAGCATGATCCTGAAGAAATATGGCAAACAACGCTTTGGGCCTGTCGTGATGTTATGCGCCAGCTCAACTGCTCGGCGCAGCAAATACTGTCAGTCGGTATTACAAATCAACGTGAAACGGTGGTCTTGTGGGAGCGCGACAGCGGTGTACCAGTGCACAAGGCCATTGTTTGGCAAGACCGTCGTACCCATGATTATTGTGAGAAGCTGCGTGCGCAGGGGCATGAAGCGTTGGTACAAGAGCGCACCGGCCTGCTGCTAGACCCGTATTTTTCCGCCAGCAAAATACGCTGGTTGCTCAATGAAGTGCCCGGTTTGCGTGAGCGCGCCAACAAGGGCGAGCTGGCCTGCGGTACGATTGACAGCTATTTAATCTGGCGGCTGACGCACGGTGAAGTGCACGCCACCGACGCCACTAATGCATCCCGCACTGCCTTGTTCAATATTCATAAGCAACAATGGGATCCTGATTTGCTTAAGCTGTTTGATGTGCCGCCGGGCTTGCTGCCCGAGGTGCTTGATAGCAGTGCTTCTTATGGCAGTGTTGCCGCTGAATTTTTCGGTGGCAGTGTTGATATCAATGGCGTTGCCGGTGACCAGCAGTCCGCTATGATTGGCCAGGCCTGTTTTTCGCCCGGCAACGCCAAGAGCACTTATGGAACAGGATGTTTTCTGGTTCAGAATACTGGAACAAAATGCCTGAAGTC
Organism: Pseudomonadales bacterium; assembly: GCA_045105115.1. Classification (GTDB taxonomy): domain Bacteria; phylum Pseudomonadota; class Gammaproteobacteria; order Pseudomonadales; family JAUIET01; genus JAUIET01. Next base: position 39,594 of record JBGCDE010000035.1, read on the forward strand.
GCGTAATCGGCTATTGGCCACTGTTGGTTATCGCCTCAACGGTGAAACAACATACGCGCTGGAGGGCAGTATTTTCAATGCCGGAACAGCTGTGCAGTGGTTGCGTGATGGCTTGGGCGTTATTGAAAGTGCTGCCGAGGTGGAAGCGATTGCTTCGCGTACACCCGATACACAAGGCGTGTATATGGTGCCGGCGTTTACGGGTTTGGGCGCGCCTTATTGGGATGCACAAGCAAGAGGCGCTCTACATGGTATTACTCGTGACACCAGTCACGAGCACATTGTTACAGCAGCGCTACAGTCGGTCGCTTTTCAGACCCGTGATCTTATGGAAGCCATGGGCAAAGACGGTCAGCTGCCTGCTTTTCTGCGGGTGGATGGCGGAATGGCTGTGAATAATTGGTTGCTGCAGTTTTTGGCTGACATGCTCGGCTGCCACGTAGTCCGGTCAAACAATCATGAAACGACTGCGCTGGGCGCTGCGTACCTGGCAGGTTTGCAATCCGGCGCTTACAGCTCACTTGATAGCATCGCCGAGAACTGGGCGATTGACCGAGAGTTTGCGCCAAGCATGCCAACAGCCCAGCGTGATGAGCTGTATGCTGGCTGGTTGCGCGCCGTAGACAGGGTGCGAAGCTAATTAAGCGGAAACCGGCGCTAGGCGTTCAACAAGAACTCAAGCAAGGCCTTCTGGGCATGCAGACGGTTTTCCGCCTCGTCCCAGATCACAGAGTCTTTGCTGTCCATGATGTCAGCACTGATCTCTTCGCCGCGATGGGCTGGCAAACAATGCATAACCAATGCATCGCTGGCCGCGTGACTCAATAGATCGTTGTTGATCTGGTAGCCAGCAAAGCTTTTCAAGCGCGCTTCCTGTTCGTCTTCCTGCCCCATCGATGCAAACACATCGGTTACCAGGAGGTGTGCGTTGCGAGCGGCATCTTTCGGCTCTCGAACAATGCGAACACGCTCACTGTTTGATTCCACCAATGCAGCGTCTGGCTCATAGCCTTCCGGGCACGCAATTAACAGTTCGAAGTCGCACAATCTGGCCGCATTAATATAGCTTTGACACATATTATTGCCGTCCCCAATCCAGGCGACTGTCTTGCCGCTCAAGCTGCCGCGATGCTCTACAAACGTTTGTATGTCGGCCAGTAGCTGGCAAGGGTGGTATGCATCGGTGAGCGCGTTGATGACCGGCACCGATGAGTATTCTGCAAAGGTTTCCAGCGTTTCGTGCTTGAAGGTGCGCACCATCAACACATCGACCATTGATGACATTACTCTTGCGCTGTCGGAAATAGGCTCTCCGCGACCAAGCTGGGTATCGCGTGGCGACAGAAATAAAGCGCTGCCACCAAGCTGTGCCATGCCAGCCTCAAAAGAGACTCGCGTGCGGGTAGACGACTTCTCAAACACCATGCCCAGTACTCGATTGGGAAATAACGCGTGTTCTATGCCATTCTGGCGTTCGCGCTTCAGTTCGCCTGCGCGATGAATGATCTGCTGCAACTCGGCAGAGCTTAAATCCAATAGCGAACGAAAATGACGAATAGCCATGGTAAATACCCGAATAGAGAGAGTTTAGGACTGTTTGGAGTGGAAGCTTAGGATAAGCTCAGAGACATGGTCGACTAATTGATCGGCCTCGCTATCGCTCATATTCAATGGTGGCAGCATGCGCAGAATCGATTCGGCTGTGACGTTAATCACCACGCCATTTTTTAATCCTTCGGCCACCAACTCGGTGCAGGGCTTGCCCAGATTAAGACCAATCATCAAACCCTTCGCCCGCAGCTCTGTAATCAAGCCGTCATTAAGCAAGCTGGAAAACTTGGTTTGAATGCGCTGGCTGAGTTCAGCGGCTCGCGCACTTAGGCCTTCTTTTTCAATGCTGTCCAAAACTGCTAATGCTGTAGCGGCTGACAAGGGATTACCGCCAAAAGTGGTTCCGTGACTACCAACAGTAAGCACTTCACCTGCAACACCTTGTGCCAGACAGGCGCCAATGGGCACACCGTTACCAAGACCTTTAGCGGTGGTCACTACATCAGGCACAATGCCTTCATGCTGGTAGGCAAAGTACTGGCCGCTGCGGCCATTGCCACTTTGCACTTCGTCCAGCATCAGCAGCCAGTCATGCTGCTCGCAAATCGCTTTCAGCTCGCGCAGATAGCCGTCGTCTGGAACGCAGATGCCACCTTCGCCTTGCACGGGCTCTACCAATATGGCGACCACCGAATTGTTATTGCGGCCGATGGTGCGAATGGCTTCAAGATCATTGAATGGGGCGCGCACAAACCCCGCTACCAATGGTTCAAAACCCGCTTGTATTTTTCGGTTTCCGGTGGCGCTCAGTGTTGCCATGGTTCGCCCGTGAAACGCGCCCTCCATCACAATAATGCTGGGTTTGTCGATATTTTGGTGTTTGTTGCCATACAAGCGTGCGAGCTTGATTGCCGCCTCATTGGCTTCGGCACCTGAATTACAAAAGAAGGCGTTTTCCATGCCGCTCACCGCACAGAGCTTTTCGGCCAGTGCTTCCTGGCGGGCGATACGGAAATGATTTGAGCAGTGCAACAGCTCGCCCGCCTGGCTCTGTATTGCACGTGTGACGGCAGGGTGAGCATGTCCTAGCCCGCATACAGCCAGGCCAGTCAAGCCATCAAGATAGCGCTTGCCATTCGTGTCAAAAAGCCAGCTGCCTTCACCCCGCGTGAACACCACGTCATGAGGAGAGTATGTAGACATTAGACTGGTCACGATTGTTAGCCTGGCATGGCCGCTTCAACTGTACGGGCCGTAAAACAAATAAAGACAGCCAAAGCTGCCTCTGGGCGGGTATATTACATCATGTTGGCGAGTGGCAGAAGGGGGGGCGTTATTGTCCGGAAATTGGCAGCAATACACTAAAATGTCACCAGCAAGCCGAGCAGGAAGACTGCAGCGGTGTCAGGATATGTAGTTTCTTCTCCTTGTTATGACCGCTATCCTTTCGTTAAGACGTGCGTTAGATCAGTTGGGTGAAAGAGCCACTTGAGGCATTCTGTCAGTTTTATTGCTTTGCAAGGCTTTTTGAATGCTGTTGCGCAGTACTTCTGGTGTTAAACGACTTTTGTCCAGTGTCTGCACTGCGTTCGAAAGGATTTGGTTAACGGTGCTTGCCGAATCCAGTAACTTAGAAATCACAACGAAAGACGTTTGTGGCGCGCGGTCTGGCAGCGCGTCTAGCAGAGCAGATGCCGTAATGCCATCCAGTCTGTGGTCAAGCAAGCACAGGTCATAGCTGTTTGCAGTTAGCAGTTCCATGGCCTCACCAGCGTTGGAAGCTTCCGAAACCTCATATTGCGTTCCAGCAATTTCGCCTAGCATTGCCTTGATTAGGGCACGGTCATTGTGATCATCATCCACTAACAAAATATTCAACGGCTTAACGGCTACATTGTAGGTTGCGGTGTCACTCGCTTGAACAGATCTCATTGATTGCAAATAACTGACTTTTTCTTCCAGAAAGGCAATGCGTTCATGCAACTCAGCATTTATGCCGCGTAGCACGTGCTGGTCACTGCTAATCACTTGGTTGCTATTTTGAATATGCGTTGGAAGTTGCTGGTTGGCAGATTCAGTATCGACTGTTGCGCTAAGCCATTGAGCAAGCTCATCCGGGGGCAGTACCGCATCCACTTCACTGCAAATCTCGATGATGCGCTCGGGTAAGCTTGGAAAGCGCGCGGTGCCAGGCGATTGAACAATTACATCTTTGCCCGCCGATTTCATTTTGGCAGCACCCAGGCAGCCGTCTTCGCCGACGCCGGATAAAAATACGCCGCAGGCGTGAGTGTCTCGACGTTCGGCGAGAGAAACACAAAAAGCGTCAATTGGATGTGCACGAACTGTATCGGCTGCTTTGCTTAGCAATATTTCGCCATTAACCAATCGGCCTACATGACCAGGTGGTAAAACATATACGGTGTTTGCTGAGATCAACATGCCGTCATTCATGGTCCGTATCGGCATACTTGTCTTCGCAGCGAGGCGCTTATTAAGTGCTGAGTTTTTATCGTTGGCCAGATGCAGCAAAATGAAATAACAGGTGTTGCTCGCAGGTGAAAGATTGCCAAGCAATTCTTCAATTGCTGTTAAGCCGCCAGCCGAGGCGGCTATTGCCACCACAGATTTTGATCGGCTCGCAAACACGCCGCTATTGTGAGAGATATCCATAACCTTTGCTTTTATTCCATTCGCGTCGCTAAGGTAGCAGTGCTTAGAATGGTGCGCAAGGCTAAGTGATTGTGGTCTTGGGGCTCGCTCGTGGGTTTTGTCTATAATACTTTAGCTGCAGTAATTGCACGAAACCGTTGAGATGCCTCAGAGCAGATATTCAAATAATCGCGTTATCTAAAGATTGTAGAAAATCCGCGCTGGCTCTGTTGTCCAGCTTAGGAGGTGAAACTTCACGGCTCATTAATCGTTGGTTGGCGTGTGGTGAGTGCTAGCAAAACAGCTTGGCGCGTTGACCGGTGAGCAAACGGCAGCCAATGTCGGGACAAATAGGACGTGGTTCTGTAAATTCGCATATTTACACGTAATTTCGGGCCTTTCGCGTCACCTGCAAGCATTTTCGCGCTAAATTCAGTACAATGCTGGCATTGAATTAACGCAGTAGTTGGTAACACGATGGACATAATGGAAGAGATTAAGGCGCAGGTAGAAGGTAATCCGGTGCTTTTGTATATGAAGGGTTCTCCTAATGCTCCGCAATGTGGTTTCTCCGCGCGTACGGTGCAGGCATTGATGGAATGTGGCGAACGATTTGCCTATGTTGATGTTCTGAGTAATCCAGATGTACGCGCAAACTTGCCCAAGTTTGCCAACTGGCCAACGTTCCCGCAGCTGTGGGTAGGCGGCGAATTGCTCGGCGGTTGTGACATCATCACCGACATGCATGAGCGTGAGGAATTGAAGGCCGTTATTAGCGCTGCGGCTGGTTCAGCAGAATCCGAAGAAGAGTAGCTTTCTCGTTTCAAGCGGCTGGCTTAGCTTTGCCAGCCACCCAAAGCTTTCGAGCGATTCACAATCAGGCAGAATAGCTCGGCTGTTTTGCGTGTGTCATAAAGTGCTGAATGCGCGCTGGAACCATCAAACTCAATGCCGCTGGCCTGGCATGCGCGCGCCAACACCGTTTGGCCAAGCGCAAGACCCGATAAAGTGGCTGTATCAAAACTTGAAAAAGGGTGGAATGGATTGCGCTTCAATTCGCAGCGTTCGGCTGCCGCATGCACGAAGCCCTGATCAAAATGCGCATTGTGTGCCACCATAACAGCACGCGTGCAGCCGTGTGCTTTTACTTCACGCCGAATGATTTGAAACAGTTCCTGCAAGGCCTCGTGTTCTGGCCGGGCGTTGCGCTCTGGGTCAGTGGGGTCGATGCCGGTGAATTCCAGTGCGGATTGTTCAAGGTTGGCGCCAGCAAAAGGTTCAATGGCTGCGTGAAACTCTGACTCTTCTACCAGGTAGCCCTTAGCGTCCATGGTTAATGTAATGGCTGCAATTTCAAGTAGCGCGTCTTTCTGCGCGTTGAAGCCGCCAGTTTCTACATCAACAACAACCGGTAGAAAACCACGAAAGCGACCCGCCAGTGGGGTTTTTTCACTGTTGCCAGCTTCGTCTACAAATCGATAACCATTGTCACCACTCACGAAGCTACCTGCCATGCAATCTGTTCGCCATATTTTAAAGGCCGTAAGGTCTGCGAACCAAACTCCATTTGCTCAGGCACCTGCCAAGCATTTTTAACCAGAGTAATGGTATCGGTATTCCTGGGCAGCCCGTAAAAGTCTGGCCCGAAGAAGCTCGCAAATGCTTCAAGCTTGTCCAACGCTTGCTGTTGTTCAAACACCTCAGCGTATAGCTCTAGCGCTGCGTGCGCGGTGTAACAGCCGGCACAGCCGCACGCGGCTTCTTTGCTTGATACCGGGTGTGGCGCGGAATCAGTGCCCAAAAAGAACTTGGGATTGCCGCTGATCGCAGCACCCAACAGAGCTTTTTGGTGACTGGCGCGCTTTAGTATGGGTAGGCAGTAGTAATGGGGGCGCACATTACCGGCCAGCAAATGGTTGCGGTTATACAGCAAATGATGGGCGGTGATTGTGGCCGCAATATTGTCTGGTGCCTGGCGAACAAACTCAACGGCTTGCATGGTACTGATATGTTCGAGAACCACTTTCAACCCGGGGTGACGCTGTAATAAGGGTTTTAACACATCATCGATAAATTGCGCTTCCCGATCAAACACGTCGATTTCAGCGTGAGTTACTTCACCATGCACCAGCAGTGGCATGCCGCATTCCTGCATGGCTTGAAATACGCCATCCAATGCTTCTATCTGAGTAACGCCAGACTCTGAATTGGTTGTCGCACCCGCTGGATAAAGCTTAGCTGCAACGCAGCCGCTGCCAGGTTTTGCGGCCGCCTGTATATCGTCGGCGCTGGTTTGATCGGTAAGGTATAGCACCATTAGGGGTTCAAACACTGAACCAGGTGCACGCTCAGCCAGAATGCGCCGCCGATAGTCTTGGGCTTGTTCGGCATTTCGTACTGGCGGCACTAGATTGGGCATAATAATCGCCCGTCCGAAATACCGTGAAGCGTCGCGAACAGTGGCCGCTAGCGTGTCACCGTCGCGCAGGTGTATGTGCCAGTCGTCAGGGCGGGTAATGGTCAGAGATTGGGTCAAGGTGTAACGATGTATTGTAAACGTGTTTCGATCCTACAGTAATCGCTGGGAAAGTGATAGTTGTGAACTGGTTGACGTTTTATTGATCAATGCGAGCGTTAAGTATTCGATATTGAGCTATTCTGATTAAAGATTGCTCAAATTCCGGCGGCATCCCACAAGCGCCAGACATTCGAACACAAGGATGAGAATGAACCGCTTGTTGATTAAAAGCCACAGTGGCGCCCTATTTGCTGCGCTGTTGTTAAGCGCCGTTGTAACATTCAGCCCGTCGGCGACAGCCCAGGTCTACGACCCGGTGACCCTGCAGCCGCTGGGTGCCTACCAGGACACACGCGAAGCGCAACAGCTCGCTTACGCGAGCAGCACTACGCAGATTGATACGGCCCATTGGTATACCGGCGGCGACAAATTCAGCTGTTCATTGAGCCAGGACATCAAGCGCCTGGGTACGGCTACATTTACCGAGCGCGCCGGCGGTGGTACTGATTTCATATTGCATACCCAACGCAACCCGCTCGCGGCCGGACAACTTATGTTGGTTGCGCAAGCACCGGTTTGGGCGCCTGAGTTAACCCCCAGAACGCTAGGTCCTGTGCAGGTGGTGCGCGGTAAGCAGGCGGTGCAGGTTGACAATCACATGGCCAATGCGATGCTCGCGTCCTTGCAGCGAGGCATGGCCCCAGAGTTTCAGGGTGCCGCCTGGTTCGACACGCAACAAACCGTTGACGTTGGCATGTCGCCAAAGCATTTTCTGAAGGCCTACGACAAGTTCCTTGCCTGTTCCGAGCAATTGTTCAGCAAAAACTTCGAACAAATATCCCGCTCGCGCGTGCACTTTGATACCGACAAGCACAATGTGAATGTCGAAGCGCGCGCCTTGCTGGATGAGATTGTGGAATACAGCAAGGTCGACAAAACGGTGAAACGTTTTTACATCGACGGCCACACAGACAATGTGCACGACCGCTACTACAACATCGATTTATCAAAACGACGAGCCAGGGCTGTGGCGGCTTACCTCACGAGTGCCGGAATCAGCAAAAAACGCATCACTACTCGTTACCACGGTGAACGCTACCCGGTAGTGGCCAATACAAGCGATGCTAATCGGCTTAAGAATCGCCGCGTGACAGTTCGCCTGGAACGTTAAACGAAAACGCCTTCACTTATGATAAAATCGCGGGCTGCCTCAACTTCTGAGGTACCCGCGTTTTATTAAATGGTGAACTAACATGGCGAGCGTCAACAAAGTAGTTTTAGCGTACTCCGGGGGCCTGGACACCTCAGTGATCGTCAAATGGTTGCAAGAACATTACAACAGCGAAGTGGTTACCTTCACAGCGGATATCGGTCAGGGCGAAGAAGTAGAACCCGCGCGCGCCAAGGCTGAGGCGCTGGGCGTCAAAGAAATATACATTGAAGATCTGCGCGAAGAGTTTGTGCGCGATTACGTGTTCCCTATGTTTCGCGCCAATGCTATTTACGAAGGTGAGTATTTGCTGGGTACGTCAATTGCTCGCCCGCTGATTGCCAAGCGTTTGGTAGAGATAGCTGCTGACACAGGTGCAGATGCTATCTCACATGGTGCCACCGGTAAGGGTAATGACCAGGTCCGGTTTGAGTTGGGCGCCTACGCATTGTCACCAGGTATACAGGTGATCGCACCCTGGCGTGAGTGGGATTTACTGTCACGAGATAAGCTGATGGCTTACTGCGAAGAGCACAAAATTCCCGTCGAGATGAAGCGTGGCAAAAAATCGCCGTACTCCATGGACGCCAATTTACTGCATATCTCCTATGAAGGTGGTTGTCTGGAAGACCCTTGGTGCGAATCAGAAGAAGACATGTGGCGCTGGTCGGTTGCACCCGAAGCGGCTCCTGACAAAGCACGCTATATGGAACTGAGTTATCGCGGCGGTGATATTGTTGCGATCGACGGTGAGCAACAAACGCCGGCAGAAGTGCTGACCAATTTGAACAGGATTGGGGGCGAAAACGGTATCGGTCGACTCGACATTGTTGAGAACCGTTATGTGGGCATGAAATCGCGTGGCTGCTATGAAACACCTGGCGGCACCATTATGTTGCGCGCACATCGCGCCATAGAATCTATCACCCTGGACCGCGAGGTGGCCCATTTAAAAGATGAGCTAATGCCTCGCTATGCGCAGTTGGTTTACAACGGTTATTGGTGGGCGCCCGAGCGCTTGATGCTGCAAACCATGATCGATGAATCCCAGCACTGTGTGAATGGGGTGGTTCGATTGAAGTTGTATAAAGGCAACGTTGAAGTAGTAGGGCGAAAGTCTGACGACAGTCTGTTTGACGAAAACATTGCAACCTTTGACGACGACGCCGGCGCTTATGATCAAGCCGACGCTGCAGGTTTTATAAAACTGAATGCCTTGCGCCTTAAAATTGCGGCGAGCAAGGGGCGTTCAAACAGCTGATTAACGCTGCTTGTGTCCTGAAACCACCTTTATCATCGCTTTTTCTAGCGTTAATATCCGCACGTTCTGGTGTTGCCGTTTTACGCGTAACACCAGATCTTGTGGTATCAAAAAGCAATGCGTTGAAATACTGTAAATATCAGACAGATAGCATGCTTAGTTAGTCTGGAATCTGGGCAATATGGTATTCTGCGCCCGCATTTTGCCTGAGCACGCGAAGATGTGCGTGCAACAACCCCATATCTTCGAGGTAAACCATGTCCAAAGAGTTTTCAAACACTCCATTTTATTCAACTCGTCGTGCCGTCGCATTAAGTGCCGCACTAATCGGCGGATTCAGTCTTAACGCACACGCTCAGCTAATGCTTGAGGAGGTTGTTGTTACTTCCCAGAAGCGTGTCCAGAGCCTGGCTGATGTGCCAATTTCGGTAAACGTAATGTCCGGCGACAAAATAAACCAGGCAGGCATCACAAACCTGAATGATCTTGCCGATTTTGTGCCGAACCTCAGCATGAACCAGACAGGTATCAGTACCACTATTACTATTCGCGGCATCAGTTCCGGCGTGAACCCTGCGTTTGAGCAGTCAGTGGGTATGTATCAAGACGACATTCACTACGGCCGAATGCAAATGGCGCGTATTCCGTATCTTGATGTAGACCGGGTAGAAGTACTGCGCGGCCCTCAGCCAATTTTGTTTGGTAAGAACGCGATTGGCGGCGCGATCAGTTTGGTCACCAAGAAAGCCAGCACGGAAGAAGTGGATGGATTTATCTCGGGTGAATATAACTTTGATCAAGGCGGCTACGACATTAGCGGTGCAGTAAACGTTCCTCTTAGTGATGTGTTCGCCGTGCGCCTGTCCGCACTGGTTCGTGACCAGGACGGTTACTATGAAAACACCTTCCTTGATCGTGACGAGTCCGAAATTGAACACCAGATTGGCCGAGCCAATTTCCAGTGGGACGCAACGGATAATCTGTCGGTTAACTTCAAGTATGAATACGCTAACTTTGACACCACCGGCCGATTTCTTGAAATCATAAACCCGGTAGAAGTAGGAGGCTCTCCACCGTTCGCAACGGCCATTAACGCCTTGACCGGCGGCGCGATTGTATTAGACACCGAGCAAGACTTTAAACGCCAGGCTAACGGTGATGTTGAAGAAACCAACTTTGACAACGCCACGCTGAATATCGAATATTCGCTTGGCGATCATACCTTAACGTCTGTGTCTGGTTGGGTAGAGTACGACTACTACCAGCAATGTGATTGTGACTTCAACGCCGCGATTTTGATTGATACCGCGGGTCGGGAAGACTACAACCAATTCAGCCAGGAATTTCGTTTGGCCTCACCTGGTGGTGAAACACTGGATTATATTGTAGGTGCGTTTTATCAAACCTATGACCAAACACTTGACGATATGACGATAGTTCCCGATGGCAGCTTATTGGGAGCATTGAGTGCAGCCTTGCCTGGAACGGCTGCCCGCAGGCATTTTGCAACAGAAAGTGATATGTGGTCTGTGTTCGCCCAGCTTACGTGGACGATTACCGATTCACTGCGTTTGAATATCGGTGGTCGCTACACTGATGAAGAGAAGTCAGGCGAACGTTCAATCGAAATTGTTGACGTTACCGAGCCTAGCCCGGTACAAGACATTCTTGGTCAACCGCTGACAGCAAGCCCCGTCGCACCTATCGTTTACTTCGCTGGCTTCGGCATCATCAACGAGCAATTCAGCGGTGCGGCTGGTGGCGGTCATAACCTGGCGGGCGACCGTAGCGAAACCAAATTTACACCAGCTATTAACTTGCAATGGGATGCAAGCGACAATGCCATGTTGTATTTATCACTTACAGAAGGCTTCAAAGGTGGCGGCTACGACGCTAGAGCAAATACGTTCGACCAGGCCGCGGCGGCGGTAGGTACGGGCGGCAGCGCTTTTGAATACGAAGGCGAAGAAGTAACAGCCATAGAGCTGGGTGGTAAATTAACGCTGGCAGGTGGTGCGGCCGAGCTTAATTTTGCAGTTTATAGTATGGAGTACACTGATCTGCAGACCAGTCAGTTTGATGGCACCTTGGGTTTCAATGTAACCAATGCGGGTGAAGCTACTACGCAAGGCATAGAGGTCGATGGTCGTTGGCAAGTGTCTGAGAACTTGTTGTTAACAGGTGCCCTAGGATTTCTGGACTTTGAGTTCGACGAGTTTCCAAACTCACAATGCTTCTTTGGTGAAACACCTGACTCCCCAACGGTTGCTGGCTTGTGTGATCGCAAAGGTGATGTTAAGGAATTTACACCCGAAGTCACAGCCAATATCGGCGGAACCTACATCGTACCCATTGGCTCCAGCATGGAGTTAAGCCTTGGCGTAGACGTAGCCTACAGCGATGACTACTTCGTATCTCCGACATTGGATCCGAATCTTTCACAAGATGCGTACACCAAAGTCAATGCTCGTATTGGCCTGGACGCCGTGGACGGCAGCTGGAGTATTGCGGTGATTGGTGAAAACCTCACGGATGAAGAAATTCTGACCTTTGGTAACCAGGCACCGGTATCCACCACTCTGTCTGGCGCGTTCAACGCCGCCATTAATGCACCGGGTGTTGCCACTGCATACTATGGCTTCTATGAGGCACCGTTAAATGTGGCCTTGCAGGCACGCTATAACTTCTAGATAATTACTTCCAGAAGAATTCAAAAGGGGCTTAACAGCCCCTTTTTTGTGGGGTCAGGTCGGGCATTGCACAGAATGATGTGCAATGCCCGACCTGACCCCGTCAGCACGACCTGACCCCGTCAGCACATACAGCACCTTAGGAAAATACTGACATGCTGGAACACCTGCAGGCAATACCCGCCGACCCTATACTTGGTCTAAGCGCCACGTTCAAGAAAGACACCAACCCGAAGAAGATTGATCTGGGTGTTGGTGTGTACAAAGACGAATCGGGTACCACGCCAATTATGCGTGCGGTTAGTCTTGCAACAGAACGTATTCAACAGACCGAAACCAGCAAAAGTTATCTGCCTCAAGCCGGCGTTGCCGAATTTAATACGGCAACGCTGGAATTGCTATTCGGCGCAGACAGCAGCTTGATAAGCAAGGGCCTGGTTGGCAGCGTGCAGGCACCCGGTGGGTGCGGTGCATTGCGTATTGGTGCCGAGGTTATCAATCGTTCGCAAGCCGGCACAAGGGTTTGGTTGAGCAGCCCCAGTTGGCCTAACCATTATCCTCTGCTGGAGGGGGCGGAGCTGACAGTTCAAGAGTACCCATACTACGATTACGATCAGCACGCCATTGACTTTGACGGAATGTTGTCGGCCTTGTCCGCTACCGGCCCAGGTGACGTCGTGTTATTACATGGCTGCTGCCACAACCCGTGTGGGTCTGATCTCAGTCTGGCGCAGTGGCAGGCTCTCACCGAGCTTGCGCTGGAAAAAGGCTTTACACCATTTGTGGATGCAGCCTACCAAGGTCTGGCGCACGGCTTGGATGAAGACGCTCAAGGTTGGCGTTGGATGGCCGAGCGCGTACCGGAAATGTTGATCGCCAGTTCCTGCTCCAAAAACTTTGGTTTGTATCGCGAGCGTACTGGCGCCATCGTATTTTTAACGCGTTCCAGCGAGCAAACCCAGATCGCGTGCTCGCAAGCCATGAATGCTGCGCGGCAGATTTATTCCATGCCTCCGTCGCACGGTGGTGCGATTGTGGGTACGATCATGAGCGACCCGGAACTGAAAAAACTCTGGCGTGCTGAGCTCAACGAAATGCGCGATCGTATCAACGGCATGCGTGATGCATTGGTTGATCGACTCGATGCCGTCGGGCATACCGGTTTTCAGTTTATCCGCACAGAAAACGGCATGTTCTCGTTTCTTGGTATTACCGAGCAGCAGGTAGAAAGACTGCGCGATGAATTTGCGATTTATATCGTTGGCTCAACGCGAATGAATGTGGCGGGGCTAACCACAAGCAACATTGATTACTTCGCACAAAGTCTGGTCACTGTTTTGGAAAGTTAAGACTGTTGGAGCTTCATCTGCCAGTTGTAGAATCGGTTTCAGCGGTTGAGCATATAGCCGCGCAGTGCGATCTGTCGCATACAAGAATCAAACGAGTCATGCAGTGTGGCGCCGTGTGGCGAACGCGTGGTGGCCAGACTGCGCGCTTGCGAAAAGCAAGCAGTACACTGGTCGAAGGTGACGAACTGCATCTGTATTATCGCGCAGATCTTATTGATGCCGTAATGCCTGAGCCGGTGTTGTTGTGTGATGAGGGCAACTACAGCGTGTGGCACAAGCCAGCCGGCGTGCCTTGTCAGGGAAGCAAGTATGGTGACCACCATACCCTGCAACGACTGGCCAGGCTCGCTGAAAATTCCGATCGAAACAATTTGCTTGTTCATCGCCTTGATCGATTCACATTTGGCGTTTGCCTGTTGGCACACAGTAAAACCGCGCAAAGAAAGCTCAGCGAACTGTTTGAAACTCGCAATATGGATAAACAGTATCATGCGCTATGCGATGGTCATCCGTCGCAAGGCTTGCTACCTGCTATCGTTGATCTGCCAATAGACGGACGCGCAGCACACAGCGAGGTAAACCTGCTGGCAGTTAATCAAGAACACTCCAAATTGAGTGTGCGCATTACCACAGGGCGTAAACACCAGGTCCGTATCCATCTGGCGTCGCTTAAACTACCGGTCATAGGTGATCGCCAGCACGGTAATCCTGCTGATCAACGTGATTTACAGTTATGCGCTCACAGTCTAGGTTTTCGCTGTCCGCTCAGTGGAGACAAAAAAAGCTATCAGGCTGAGCAATCGCTATTGCCGCCACAGTGGCAGAATTTCGAAATATGAACATAGACAGTAAATTGCCTGACGTTGGAACCACTATATTCACAGTGATATCTGCGCTGGCACAGCAGCAAGGTGCCATCAACCTGGGCCAGGGTTTTCCCGATTACGATGGTCCTGATTATCTACGCGAGCGATTGGCGCACTACGTGAACGAGGGCTTCAATCAGTACCCGCCAATGATTGGTGTAGAAGCGCTGCGAGAACAAATCGCTCTCAAAGTTCAACGCCTTTATGATCGCCAGGTAAGCACCGACGCAGAAGTAACAGTTGTGCCTGGTGCCACCGAAGCTCTATTTTGCGCAATTATGGCCTGTGTCAAATCAGGTGACGAAGTTATCGTATTCGACCCGGCCTATGATAGTTACGAACCAGCTGTTCAACTTGCCGGGGGTAAAACAATCCACTTGGCACTTCAGCCACCGCAGTTCTCTATTGACTGGCAGCAGGTAAAAGACGCAATCAATCCGCGCACGCGTATGATTATTATCAACAGCCCGCATAATCCAGCGGGTTCTGTTTTATCAGCGCAAGATTTGGCTACCCTGGCGGAGTTAGTTCGCAATACCAACATATTGATACTGGCTGATGAGGTGTACGAGCACCTGGTGTATGACGATTTGTCGCATCAAAGCATGTTGCTTCACGATGAGTTGTATCAGCGTGCGTTTGTAGTGTCTTCGTTTGGCAAAACGTTTCACGTAACCGGTTGGAAAACCGGTTACTGCGTAGCACCGCCACTATTGAGTGCTGAGCTTCGTAAAGTGCATCAATTCGTGACGTTTGTGGGCGTAACGCCGATTCAGTGGGCACTTGCAGACTTTATGAAAACCGAGCCAGAGTATTGTCTTACGCTCAGCGACTTTTATCAGAATAAACGCGATCTGTTTTGCAATGCGCTGTCTGACTCCGGGTTTCAAGTGTCGCCTTCTTCGGGCACTTATTTTCAGCTCGCGGATTACAGTCAGATCAGCGATAAACAAGATCAACACATGGCTGAATGGCTAACCAAAGAAGTGAAGGTAGCGGCCATACCGATCTCGGTATTTTGCGAGGCACCCTTTGAACATCGCTACGTTCGTTTTTGTTTTGCCAAGCAAGACGATACTTTGCTGGAAGCCGCTGCTCGTTTATCCCATATTTAATGCCTGGTTTGAGTAGCCACCTGTTGACCGGCCCGGCGTCCGAAAAATGTAGCGTCGCCCACAGACATACCGCTTGCATAGCCTTTCGCCGTGCGTGGAATACCGGCCACCGTTCGGCCCGCCGCGTATAAACCGGCAATCGGTTCGCGATCCGGCGTTAACACCTCGCCGGTGGGGAGAACATCCAATCCGCCTAGAGTGAAAATCGCAGGCTTGAGAATATCGAGCGAGTAGCTCACTAAGGCATAAGGAGGTGTGGCAATTGGCTTCAGCCATTCGCGCGATTTATTAAACAGCGGGTCTTCGCCATTTTCCGCATGCTGGTTGTAATAAGCGACAGTGCTCTGCAGTACCCCAGTTGGAAATCCTGCCTCTTTTTCAACTTCTTCAATACTTTCGCCAACGGCGACTATCTCGACAAACTCCTGATAAGCGGGTCGGGAAAAGTGCTCATTATCGATCAGCATGAATATCTGTTTGTCAGGCTGTTCCATCGCGTAATGGCCCATGCGCGCGAGGTAAATATCTTCATTGATAAAGCGCTGGCCGCGGTTGTTAACGAATATTCCAAAAGTGAGCTCTGCAGGCGGATAATGCGCAACGCAGATAAACGCTTCGCCCATATTGATTGCATGCCCACCCGCGGCAACGCCCAACAGAATGCCGTCGCCCATGTCACCCGGGTTGCCGTGCGGATTGTCGATAGGTACGTAACGCGGTAAGTGTTGTTGTGTCATTTGTGTGTTCATTACAAAGCCGCCGGCGGTTAACACCACACCCTGGCGGGCTTTGATAACAAACGGCTTGTTGTCGATCTTTGCAATTACACCACGCACCTGCCCATTGTCGTCCTGTAACAAAGAGTTGGCGCGCGCATCAACGCGAATATCAGCGCCGGATTCCACAACACATTGCAACAAGGCGGACATAAATACCTGGCCGCCGTTATGGTCGGCATCCGCTGGTAAATGCCCTCTGGGCACAGGTTCGGCAACATCAGTAAAAGGCCAGGATCGCTCGTTCCCGGTGTATTGCAATGAATCACCTGTCATGGCCACTACATCCCGACCTGGAAAAAAGCCGCGCTTATACTTAACGCCCAATGACTCACACCAGTCAAAATGCTCAGGCCCTTGCTCGGTATACAGTTTTAATCGCGCTTCATCCACGTTGTCACCGAAGCACTCTTTCATGTACGCGTAGAAGTTTTCCGTACTGTCACTGAATCCAAGTTCCTTTTGCAAGGCAGTGCCGCCACTTCCGCCTAAATACATTTCACAAGCCGACATCATGGTCGAGCCACCGCCAGCACTGGAGCGCTCCAACACCACGACATCAGAGCCTGCGCGTCGAGCTTCCAGGGCGGCGCTGGCGCCAGCGCCACCAAACCCAACCACCACAACATCTGTTTCAAGATCAAATTGGCTGAACTCTTCAAACCGCGTGATGCGTTTCATGCTCACTCCTTTCAATATCAACCACAATGCCTGATAAATGCGACATGCCTGATAGTTTCTCAGTGTTTTCAATGCCGTCGCCAGCGAGCGTATTAGAGTTAACGCCCGGGTGTTTTGCCGCGTGCGGTAAGCTCTTGGCTGACTTATGCCCCCAACCATGCGGTATTGCAACGCTGCGCGGCATAACGTCATCGCTGAGTCTGACGGGTATATCCACTTCCCCATGCTCGGAGCGAACTGTTACCCAATCTTCGTCTTTTACGCCCAGCTGCTCGCCATCACGCGGGTGTAACCAGGCATGGTTAGATTCTGTTTTCACCAGTCTGTCTGAGTTGCCCATCCAGGAATTGATGGTTTTGATTTCACGTTTGCCAAACAACTTGAAACGGTCACGATTGTTGAGGTCATACAAATAGTCTGCATCCATTTTGTCTTCAAACACAGCGCAAATTGCGTCGGGGGCGATATTGACCAGACCATCTTCTGTCAGCACTCTGTCTGTGCCGAGAAAATTATTCACCTTTGTATCACCCAGCAACAAGCCATGCGGGTGCTGTTCCAGCATTTCTTCGCGTCCGGGTAGGCCGGATTTTTTCAACATGCCATCAATAAGCTTTTCAGGTGTTAAGGCGATACGGCGTAAAATTCCAACACTGGAATCGGCAAGCTTCGCATTCATTTTCGACAGCCAGCTTATGACGGGATTGCCAAACATTCGCACCTTGCTGGTTGCGGCGAGGCGGCTGTAAATCCACCATTCATTGCGTACACCCGGTGGTGCGTCCACTACCGCGTCGGAGTACGTTATGTAAGGCATGGGTGTATTTGCTGTAAAACTTTGCAGCGCGTAGGGTAGGTCAGCGCGCTCAAGAAAACTGGTTGCCGGCAGAATGTAGTGTGCGAGGTCTGCGGCTTCGTTCTTAAACAAATCAATGCTCACAATCAGCTCTAATGACTTTAGCGCTTCAACCATTCGGTCGGGGCGGCTGCAAGCAATAATCGGATTGCTGGCTTCAATGATTGTGCCGCGCACTCGGTCTGGCGCATCGCTGAGAATGTCGTGTGTAAACATGTTTGATGGATGTTGACCAACAACGCAGGGTAGGCCATCGGTTCGGCGATCAAGGTTGAGGTCGGTAAACCCTCCTGCTTTTTTGCTTTCGACAGCCATGTCTATCATGCCGTCGCCCATGACTGTGCCGCCGCGGGAATCAAGGTTGCCGCTAATCGCGTTGATGCTTTCAAGCAGCCAGAAGCACAGTGTGCCATTGCGCCCCTGGTTTACACCAGTGGCCATATACAAAGCAGCAGCACCCAGTTCGATATGAGAGTTCACAAGATCTTTGAGCGTGTCTGCAGAAACGCCGGTAACAGTTTCCTGTTTCTCGGCTGTCCATGGCTCAACAAGCTTGGCAAGCCGCTGATAGCCTTTCATGTAACGGTCAACGCGTTCTTGATCTACGCCACCTTGCTGAATAAGTTCGTTGCAATACGCGGCCAGAAAATACACGTCGGTATCGGGGCGAATAAACACATGCTCGCCGGCTTGAGCTGATTCAATGCGACGCGGGTTTACAAACACGCAGCGCCCGCCGCGCTTGACTATTTCTTTCATGCGCGTCACCGCGCGCGGCAGGTGAAACAAGGTGTTGCCCGACACGGCGGGGTTGGCGCCAATTACCATGTAAAACTTTACGTGCTCTACGTCTGGAAACGTTAGCCGCATGGCCTGCCCATACATGTCTTCATTAACGCGAAATTTATTCACGGTGTCAGTGGTGGCGGTACCATAAAAACGATGGCTGCCCAGGCCTTCATAAAAGGCGTTTCGAAATATTGGCAACACAAGGTGCGCGCCAGTCGGTGAGCCGAGAAAATGCGAAAACGATTGCGGACCGTGTTTGTCGACCATTGCGCGAATTTTCTGGCCAATCTCTTTTAGGGCCTGGTCCCAACTGATTTCCTGCCAGTCTTCACCCACTCGCTTCATAGGCGCGGTGACGCGGTCAGGGCTGTTCTGCACGTTTTCAAATCGGGTGCCTTTAACGCAGGCATACCCCTGACTTACAACATGCTTTTCATCAGGCTCAACACTAATTAACTTCGAGCCATCCACCTTCACTTTTAATCCGCAAGTTGCTTCACAAATTCTGCAGAATGTTATCTTTTCTTCTACTGCCATTTTTGTTGTCTCTCTTATTTTCAGTTTGTGCTTTGTAGCACGGCAGGAGTATGGCTCTGTCACTATGCGGACACGCCGTGAACCCATCCATGGGGGCTCGTTGAAAAGGTCCCTCTTTTCAACGGTCCGCATAGTGACAGAACCACACTCCTACCTAATTTTCCGCAATTTCCAAATCGTGCATTCTCATCAAGCGTCTAATAAAACTCAGATAAACTGATCAGGTGAGGCTTGTGAGTTGAGAGACAAATTTATAGACCTTCAAAAAGAGGGACCTTTTTGAAGAGCCCCC
>JBGCDE010000036.1:0-121473 GCA_045105115.1 Pseudomonadales bacterium
CACTTGCTCGGTGATTAGTTGCGCTTGATATACGAAACCTTTGCGAACAATACGTGCGGCGTAAGGTCTGCAAGCAGCCACCGGCGTCTGCTGAATGTCGGCTAATAACTTAAGCTCACCGAATGGGCGACTGTTTTCCAAGCCAGTCCACAAATAACTGCGTTTGACCAGCGACCCGACCAGACCACCACGGCGATACTGACGCAACACTAGTTTACGCCCCTGGTGTTCGAAAAAATGAACCTTTCCGCGGCCGCGCTCAACCTTGGGATCTACGCCAGAATCCAACAGCTGCAGCCCTTGCTGCTCAAACACGCCAAGCAAGGCATGATCCTCGACAGCGCTATCGGAACTGGCTAGGATGTATTGCCTCGCAGCGCTGCTCGCCATTACACCGTCAGCCGCGCCGTATTCAATCACTTTTAGACCTGCGCGCAAGTATGTCTTCGTCTGCACTTTCTCAATCCAGCTTATTGCCGTTTAGCAAGCCACCTGCCACCGTTTGTATTCTGCGCTTGTCCGCCATTGGCGACACAACGAATATTGTGCCGGTGGTGCGCGCAATGCAACAGCAATGGCCAGATTGTGCGATTACCTGGGTAATTGGCACTGGCGAATATCAGCTGATGCAATATCTACAGGGCGTTGAGTTTATCACTTTTGACAAGCGCAGCGGTGCGTCTGGCTTGCTTGAGTTCAGGCAAAAAATGCAAGGCCGCCACTTCGACGCTCTCTTCCACATGCAGGCCGCTCTGCGTGCCAGCGTATTAAGTTTGTTCATCAAAGCACCCGTACGCCTAGGGTTCGATAGGCAACGAGCGGTGGATTACCAGTGGTTGTTTAGCAATCACAAGATTGCGTCACAAGAAAACGCACATGTTTTGGATGGCTTTCTGGCTTTCTTAAGCGCTGCCGGTGTGAACGACGCGCCACTGAATTGGCAGTTCGATGTTCCTGACTCTATTGGTGACAGTGTGCTTGAGCAGCTTCCTGATGCACACGCTTTTGTGGTCATCAATGCCTGCAGCAGTGTGCGGAAGAATAATTGGCGTAATTGGCCGGTCGAAAGCTATAAACCGGTAATAGACTATTTACAGAAACGCGGTTTTACTGTGGTTTTAACCGGCGGCCCCGCCGACAGCGAGCGACGTATTGCCCAGCAAATCAATGCGCAGCACGATGGCACGCTCATCAATCTGTGTGGCCAAACAACGCTTGGGGAGCTGTACGCAGTGCTGTCGCGAGCGCGTTTGCTGATTGCACCCGACACGGGTCCCGCACATATGGCGAATTTGGCCGCAACGCCTGTGATTGGGCTGTATGCCAGCAGCAATCCCTTACGAACAGGTCCTTACCGATTCCAGGAGTGTGCAGCAAACGCATACCCTCAAGCGTTGCACACCTATATGGGCAAAAATATTGAACAGGTTAAATGGGGGCAGCGAGTACGCCACCCGAACGTAATGAAACTTATTACGCCTGAAGACGTGATTGCAAAAGTGGAGCAGGTGTTAACCTAAACGCGCAAGATATTCACTGACTCCTTGTTCAACGGTTTTAAATTCACGCTGGTAGCCCGCTGCACGCAAGTTGGATATATCAGCCTGTGTAAAGCTCTGATACGCCTCTTTAAGCCCCGGAGGGAAATCGATGTATTGAATGTCGCCGCGCTTATTAAAGTCAATCACTGCATTGGCAACGTCATTAAACGTTTGGCTGCGCCCGCTGCCCACATTGAAAATTCCACTGACCTCAGGCTTAGCTAACAGCCATTGATTTACATCAACAACGTCATCTACAAATACGAAGTCACGACGCTGCTCTCCTGGCGCATAATTTTCACTGCCCTCAAACAACTTAACCGTATCACCCTTCTTTAACTGATTGTGCAAGTGAAAGGCTACGCTAGCCTGACTGCCTTTATGCTGTTCGCGCTGGCCATAAACATTAAAATATCGCAGGCCCGCTACCTGTGAATAGGGTCGTGCAAAATCAACAACTCTACGCACATACTGGTCGAATAATAATTTCGAATAACCGTACACATTCAGCGGTGCCTCATACTCAGGCACTTCAACAAAAGTTTGATTGTCGCCGTATACGGCCGCGGAAGAGGCATACACAAATTGAATATTGTGTTGCAAGCAATGGTGCAGAAGCACTTTCGAGTAGTGAAAGTTATTCTCCATCATGTAATGGCCGTTCCATTCTGTGGTCGTGGAGCACGCACCTTGATGAAAAATGGCCTGAACGCCAGCAAAATCACCTTTTTGCACACGCTGCTCAAAATCAACAAAGTGCAAATAGTCTGCAATGTCGCAATCAACCAGGTTAAGGAATTTGTGTCCGTCACTTAGATCGTCAACGACGATGATATCCTTGCGGCCAGCATCGTTCAGCGCTTTGACAAGATTGCTGCCAATGAAGCCGGCGCCGCCGGTAACTACTAACATGTCTGTTGTGTCGATCACATCACACTCGCTTTTTGATCGCTGATATTATGGCTGAAGTAGACAAGCCATCTATAAACTGTAACACGCGCACCTCGCCACCATTGGCAATCACTGCGTCTCCGCCTGCAATGTCTTCCGGTACATAGTCACCGCCTTTAACCAGGGTATCAGGTAATAATTTTTCGATTAAACGCGCCGGCGTGTCTTCGCCAAACGGTACAACCCAGTCAACGCTTTCCAAACCTGACAACACCGCCATTCGTTGTTGAACACCATTCACCGGGCGGCCTTCACCTTTTAAACGTTTCACGGAGTCGTCATCGTTTACAGCAACAATCAGACGGTCACCAAGCTCAGCGGCGCTGGAAAGATAGGCGACATGACCAGCGTGCAAAATATCAAAGCAGCCGTTGGTCATAACAATGCGTTCGTTATTGGCTTTCGCCAGCGCAAGAGTTTCCAGAAGTTGGTCTTCACCACTGATACCGCGCGGCAATGGCTCATGCGTTAACATCGCCTGCTGCAATTCAGCAACACTTGCCGTTGCTGTGCCAATTTTACCCACCACTACACCAGCGGCCAGATTCGAAAGCTGCATCGCAGACTCGAAATTCTCACCGGCCGCAATGGCGGCCGCCAAGGTACCGATCACGGTGTCTCCTGCGCCGGTAACATCAAACACTTCCTGCGCTCGCGTGGGCAGCGTGACTGCTTGTTTGTCACGCTGAAAAAGCACCATGCCGCGTTCGCTGCGTGTCACCAATAGTGCGTCCAAACCCAATTCGCTGCGCAGCTGTTCGCCTTTGTTGAGTAAGTCTTCGTCGTCAGCACACGGCCCAACAACGGCCTCAAATTCAGCTTGATTGGGCGTGATTAAGGATGCATTCCGGTACTTACTGAAATCACTGCCTTTAGGGTCAACCAACACCGGCACGTTTGCAGCGCGCGCCATTTCGATCAGCTGTTGAGTATTGGTAAGCGTACCCTTACCGTAATCAGACAACACAATAGCGCCACAGCCGGCAATGGCCTGTTTGTAGTTTTCGTGCAACTCGGCTGGGTTAACATCGGCAAAACCCTTTTCAAAATCCAGCCGCATTAACTGCTGGTTGCGGCTGAGTACGCGCAGCTTGGTGACTGTTTGCTGGCCGCTAACTGCCTGGAACTGACATATCACACCGGCCTTTTGCAGTGCACTGGCAAGCAATTGCGCCGACTCGTCGTCGCCCACATACCCTAGCAACCGCGCTCCACAGCCCAAAGAGGTGATATTAAGCGCTACGTTGCCTGCACCCCCCGGGCGCTCAAATTGCTCATCAACGCGAGTGACAGGCACTGGCGCTTCAGGCGATATGCGCGAGGTAGGACCCGCCCAGTAGCGGTCCAGCATCAAGTCACCGAGAACCAGTACTTGCTTGCCCTCAAAGTTTGGAATGACAGTTTTCATAACACTTATTCTACCGGTAAACTGCTACCCTACGACATTGGCCCATGTGATTTTGGGAATACTTTATGCTTCGCGCTTCGTTTTTGATCTTTTAATACTGTATGTCTCCACATGGCCAACTTGCCGATAACGCCGAAGCAAAGCTGAACTGGCGCGTATTTCAGATGATCTGGCCGCATCTTGCCGGCTACCGAAACAGAATTATTGTTGCCTTTCTGTGCCTACTCGCCGCTAAAGGCGCCAGTGTTGTGGGTCCTTTTCTGTTGAAGTACATTGTTGATGCTCTGGACGCCGAGCCTGCCAGTAGTGGTCTGGTGATCGTTCCCGTTGCCTTGGTAGTAGCGTATGGCATGGCCCGGTTTTCCAGCGTGGCTTTCGGCGAACTGCGCGATACAGTTTTTGGCCGGGTGACGGAACGAGCCATGCGTCGAATCGGCTTGCAAGTCTTTGAACACTTACATGCGCTTGACCTGGATTTTCATTTAAACCGTCGAACCGGTGGACTTGCCCGCGACATTGAACGAGGCACCACTGGCGTTGGCTTTTTGATGCGCTTCTTCGTGTTCAATATTGTGCCCACCTTTCTGGAAATATTTCTTGTGATTGGTTTGCTGATGGCGAACTACGGCTGGCATTTCGCGGCCATTACGCTGATTGCCATTGCTCTCTACGTTGCCTTTTCAGTGGTGACTACAGAGTGGCGCACGCGCTTTGTGCGCGCGGCGAATTTAGCTGACTCCACCAGCAATACTCACGCGATAGACAGTCTTCTGAATTATGAAACAGTTAAGTATTTTACTAATGAACAGTTTGAGGCTGATCGATACGATCTGGATTTAGCTGAGTGGGAATCGGCCCGGCGCAAAAACCGCCTGTCTTTGTTTACCTTGAATGCAGGTCAGGCATTGATTATTGCTGCGGCAATGACGGCAATGATGATGCTTGCAGCACAGCGCGTTGCAAGTGGAGACATGACTCTGGGCGACTTTGTGCTGATCAATGCATTTATGCTGCAGCTGTTTTTGCCGCTTAATTTTCTAGGCTTTGTGTACAGGGAAATCAAGGGCTCTATGGCAAACATTGAGCAGATGTTTGCCTTGCTGGACGAACAGCCCTCTGTGCGTGATGCAACTGACGCCGTAGAACTGCAACTGCCCGCCGACCAGCCGCCCAGCGTACAGTTCAGCAATGTGAGCTTTCGCTACAATAACGATCGCGATATTTTGAATAATCTGGATTTCACTATTCGTCCCGGCGAAAAAGTTGCTCTGGTCGGGGGAAGTGGTGCCGGTAAGTCTACCCTGGTCAAACTGCTATTCCGGTTTTATGACCCCAGTACGGATAGGCAAAGCGCGGCTGGCCAGGTTCTCATTAACGGACAAGACATTGCGCAATGCACTCAAAAGTCGGTGCGCGATGCGATAGGAATTGTTCCGCAAGATACCGTGTTATTCAATGACACCATTTTGGAAAATATTCGTTACGGTCGCATTGATGCCAGCGATAAGGAAGTGCGTGATGCAATCAAGATGGCTCACCTGCACGACTTTATTGCGTCTTTGCCCGATGGGGTAGACACAGCTGTTGGCGAGCGTGGACTAAAGCTGTCTGGTGGTGAAAAACAACGCGTTGCGATTGCGCGCACCATTTTAAAAGGCGCCCCTATATTGGTGTTTGATGAGGCAACCTCGTCACTGGACAGTCGCTCAGAGCGGGCAATAATGTCGGCGCTGAAAGAGTTTCAACAAGGTCATACCAGCCTGACGATCGCACATCGTTTATCAACAGTGGTTGATTCCGACCGCATTATTGTTATGGGTGAAGGTGGTATTGTTGAACAAGGCAGTCATGATGCATTGCTGCAATCAGACAGTGCTTACGCCGCACTTTGGCGAGCCCAGGAGCGAGAGCAAGTCCCGCTCTAGCACGCCATACCGTTGGCTCAGCATTTTTTCCGACGTCGCAGCGCCGCCGCCGCGAGCACAGCCGTTATAAGCGGTGAGGTACTGCCACCGCCACCACCCGCTGCCGCTGGTTGAGGCGACACTGGATCTGGAGTTGGCTCAGGCTCCGGTGTTGGCTCAGGCTCTGGAGTCGGCTCGGGCTCTGGAGTCGGCTCAGGCTCTGGAGTCGGCTCAGGCTCAGGAGTCGGCTCAGGCTCCGGTGTGGGTTCAGGCTCTGGTGTGGGTTCAGGCTCTGGTGCGGGTTCAGGCTCCGGTGTGGGTTCAGGCTCTGGAGTCGGTTCAGGCTCTGGAGTGGGCTCGGGCTCGGGTTCCGGTTCTGGTGGTGGAGCACACGCAGGACTACTTGCAGGTGATGAGTTGTTGGCATTGGCGGCAATAGCGGCCGTGTCCGGTCTTAGTACAAACAAACCGTTATCAATATCACTGACGATGACATTGCCGCTGGCAAAGTAGATATAACTACTCCAAGCGCCCGAAAAGCGCGCGTCGTTAGAGCATGGAATCGTATCGAAATACGCCCTTTCACTCATTGAGCCGCTGTCAACGTTGCTGGCATTGAGAATGCGCAAGCCTTCTCGGTAGTTAGACTCAAATACATGCCCGTCACGGGTATATAGGTTGTGGTCAATCGCGTTGGAGCTACCTCGGTATCGACCCGTTTCAATCGGCGCATCCAGCAAACTCATGTTCCACATATAGCTGGTGGTATTAACGCCAGCGTTTTGTTCATCAAGCTCATCGTTCATAACAACGTAAGTGTGGTTGTCGCTAACAAACCAGCCTTGATGAGTGTATTGAGCGCCAGGGTAAGGTGTGCGCGACAACATCACCGGATTGCTTTTTGTTGTTACATCAACAACCGTGAGCGTATCTTCGTTATAGGCGACACAAATTTCCTGACCAAAATGGCGCGTATCCGGCCCCTGATAAACCACGCACTGCGCGTCGTGTGTGTAACCGTCTTCTGAGAAGCAACCGGCAAACTGCGGGTTGGCCGGTGTGGAAACATCCAACATATACAAGCCACCGCTGCATTGGTTGGCACCAACCACATAGGCAAAACCGCTGTCCTCATTGATTGCTATATTATGCGCACTGCCAAAACCAGAGTGTACAGCCGTCTGACTTAAGGTACTGCCCGGTGTAATACCACTCAGAGTGCGTAGATCAAACACCTGTAAACCGTGGCTGGTATTACCAGCGCCATCAGCCACAATATAGGCGTGGTCCTGATACACCTTAATGTCGCGCCAATCACCTACACCACCATTTGACGACGGCAGAAAGCCCATTAATTGTGGATCAGTGGGGTCGCTGATATCAACAAATGAGGTGCCATTCTCACGACCTACAATCGCCACTTCAGTGCCGGTAGTAAGATCAGTCCACCCCCAAATATCATTCAGATAGGTGTCACCACCGCCCAACTCTGTTTTGCTCATCAATGAGCGCAAATCAATGTTGCGACATGGATAATCACCGGCCAGGCCATCAACGCAATCCTGATTACTCAAAACGGCCTTGGCTTTGTTTGGTCCAACGCTGGCGCCGGCAACGGCTCGCTCAATGCGTCCTTCATCACCGCCGTCGTAGCGAAATTGGTCCGGAAACATGGCAGAGTGTGCCATGGCCTGATTTGAGATAAGCGAAAGTAACACACTGCTCAGTAGCAGAGAGAACGGCGTTTTCGACATTGTGGTGGGAGACTCGATGTGTTCGACGCCACAACGTTAACCGAAGTTAATGTGATCTACAGCACAGTTCGTCGCAAGCCAGACACTGTGCAGGAAAATGCCGACGAAGCGCCCGATGAAAGGCTTAATCAGCTATCAAACGGCGCTTTGCCCAGCGTTAACAAGCGAAACGTAGCGTACGAAGGATCGCCGGGGCCGGGCTCACCAATGTGTGAACCGGCAACAAACGGGTGGTCCAAGCGCACTTCACTGGGCTCACTGATCTTGACCCAATCGGCCAGCACAGCCTTGTAACTGAATTTCCAGATGCCGTCACGCTTTTCGTATTTATCCAGATAGCGCCCACCAATCAGCACATCAATCGGTTCACCGTTTTCGTCAAGCGCCTGGTGAAAGGCAAGCACGTATATCTCGCCTTCAGCGTAATTGCCGTCAATGGCGATATTCATGGTCGTCAGGTTGTGATGCAGTATGCGCATTGATTTCTGAATGTCTGGCAGATGATCAATGAAATCCATCGCCGGCCCTTTGAAGAAACCGCCATGATCATCAATGGCGTCTTCGTGATACAGCTGGCGCATTTTTTCATTGTCATGCCGGTCTGCAGCATTGCAGTAGGCGTATAGCAAATCCGTGATGGCTTGCTTGTCGAGCAGCCGGGTAATTTGTTCCTCGCGGTTCATCACAGTGTCCTGTCGGGGGCTAATCGAAAGCGCGTGGCATGATCATGTTTAGCGTTTGCAAGCCGCCATTGACCTGAATCACGTCACCGGTCAGGTAGCCCGATGCAGGAGCCGCCAGATACAGAGCGCAAGCGGAAATATCTTCCACTTCGCCCAGCCGGTCCATGGGGGTTAAGTCAACCATTGCTTTTTCGATCTCGGGAGTGAGCACGGTATCCAGTGCGCTGGTTTTTGTGGAACCAACCGCAATCGCGTTGACCCGCACTTTGGGCGCAAACTCCTGAGCCAGCTCTTGGCTAAGAAACGATAACGACGCCTTGGCAACGCCATAGGCTGCAAAGCAAGAGTGTGGGTGACGCCCGGCCACCGATGAAATATTTATTATTGAGCCACCGCCGGCCGTTTCTACCATCAGCGGTGCCGCCAGCTTACTTAACTCAAACGCCGACACTGTATTGAAACGAAAATCAGCTTCCATCTGTTTAGTAGATGTCTTTAACGCAGGTGCCGGCCCAGCACCACCACCTGCGTTATTAACCAGAATATCAATGCGTCCAAACTCAGCCATGGCCTGATCTACAAAGCGCGCAAGCTGGTCCTCTTTCATCACATTGAGTGGCACGACCAAGGCACGTTGCCCCATAGCCCGTATTTTCTCAGCAACAAGTTCCAGTTGCGATTCGGTGCGTGCGCCAATCACGACGTCGGCACCCGCTTCGGCAAACGCCAGCGCGCAGGCCTCGCCTATACCGCGTCCACCACCTGTTACCAATGCCACTTTGCCGTCTAATCGAAAGCGATCAAGAATACTCATTTATCGTGTCCCTTATTCTGTTGTTTTATGCGCTCTGGCAGCATAATACCTTTTTGTACCGCGCTGCTTTAACAGGAGTTAACCTGCTTGAAAATTCATGTATTACTCATAATGCTGCTAGCACTTTCCGCCTGTGGCCAGAAAGCACCAGAGACAAACATTGAAAACCTAGCTGAACAAAACACAGCTGAGGGTATCCACTGGTTCGAGGGCAGCGTGGATCAGGCCTTTGCAAAAGCGGCCGCTGACAATAAGCCGGTGTTCCTGTATTGGGGCGCCGTGTGGTGTCCGCCGTGCCATGAACTGAAGGCAACCGTGTTCCAGGAGCCTTCGTTCATTCAGGCCAGCCGGCAATTTGTCTCTGTGTACCTGGATGGCGATACGCCTGGCGCGCAGAAGTATGCAGAGCAATATAGCGTGATGGGTTACCCCACATTGGTGGTCTTTAATACCAGCGGTGAGGAATTTACACGTATCCCCAACGGCCTGGACTTGGGCGCATACGCTAACGTGTTGCAGTATGCGCTCAATGACCTGCAGCCTATCGGCACTTTGGTTAAGCGAATTGGTGCAACGCCGGATGATGACAAGTTGGCACTCAGCGCAGCAGAGTGCAGCATGCTGGCTCAGCACTCCTGGCAACAAGACGCCAATATTCTTACCCTGGCTTCAAACAATGAGGTTTTCGCCCGAGCTGCCGATAACTGCCCGCAAACTTCCCAAGATGAGAAAACCATTTTGTCTGTGTTGCATATGCAGCAAATTATGGCGAATGAAAAAACACTGCGAGGTGTTGATGTTAGATCCGCCACTGCTTTAATTGACCGAGTCTTGCAGAACCCCGCGAGGCTGCAGACAAACATGTATCTTTTTCTGGATGCAGGAGAGTCTCTCGCGCCAATGCTCACTGAATCACAACACGCGAAATTTGCAGCGCTGTATTCGGGCTTAAGCGACAGCACGGAAGAAAGCACATTTACTCGTGTTCAAGCGCTTAGGGCTCTCATTGCGCTAGACAAAGCAAAGTCCGTCGAATTTCGCAGTGGCACTGCTGAAAGAATTGCAGATTTGAGGTCACAAGCCGAAACTTTAGATCGCGCTGACCCCAAGTTTCATGCCACAATAAACGCGACAGGGAACATGCTCGTTGAATCGGGCCAACTCACCGAAGCAAAGGAATTGCTAAGTGCTGAAGTCTC
This sequence comes from Pseudomonadales bacterium, assembly GCA_045105115.1. GTDB lineage: Bacteria > Pseudomonadota > Gammaproteobacteria > Pseudomonadales > JAUIET01 > JAUIET01. The sequence continues at coordinate 10,255 of JBGCDE010000036.1, forward strand.
ACGCTCCAAGTACGTCTATTATTTCATGGGCGAACTCGCCGACATCGAACAGAAACTGGGTAATGCAGATGCTGCCATTGAGTGGCGCCGCAAAGCCTTTGATCAAGCCCGTGGACCGGCCACCCGATTTCAGTGGGGTGTTAACTACCTGCGAACCGTTCTTGAACTTGACTCTAATAACATGGCCGCCGTACGCAATGGCTTCAATGAAGTGTTTGCCGAACTGGCCGCAAGCAGATCTATGTATCAACGTTCACGCACCCGCCTGGAAGGCCTTGATGAAAGTCTGCGAGAGTGGGCAAGTGAAGATGCTTCACGCATGGAAGCACTTTCGGAATTTCGCGGCACTGCGCAAGTACACTGCCAATCTCTTCCCGCTAGCGAGCAAGCCAAGAATTATTGCGAATCTTTTTTGCAAGGTTCTGAGGCTTAAACGCAATGACTGAGGCGCTGCAAGTCCTGCAGCAAGTATTCGGCTACAGTGCATTTCGTGAACCGCAGGAAGAAATAATACAGCGTGTTGCATCAGGAAAAGACGCACTGGTGGTTATGCCCACTGGCGGCGGCAAGTCCATGTGCTACCAGTTGCCTGCCTTATTGCGCGATGGCACGGCCGTTGTTATTTCACCACTGATTGCCTTAATGCAAGACCAGGTAGACGCGCTGGCGCAGCTTGGTGTACAGGCCCGGTTTCTGAATTCCAGCTTGTCGCCGCAAGAAGCATTTGAGGTTGAAAAAGCCTTCGACAATGGTCAACTCGATCTATTGTATATAGCACCTGAAAGACTCGTACAACAACGAACACTAGACATGTTTCACAGCGTAACGCCGGCATTGTTTGCAATAGACGAAGCCCATTGTGTTGCGCAGTGGGGTCACGACTTTCGATCAGACTATTTGCAGCTGAATTTGCTACACGAGCAATTTCCAACGGTTCCACGCATTGCGCTAACGGCCACGGCCGACGAGCGAACCCGTCGCGAAATTGTGCTGCGCTTGCAGTTGGAAGACGCCAAACAGTTTATCTGCGGTTTCGACAGACCCAATATTCAATACCGCATTAGCAATAAACAAAACGAAAAACGCCAACTGCTCAGCTTTCTCAAGAATGAGCACAGTGAAGACTGCGGTATTGTGTACTGCCTGTCGCGCAAGAAAGTAGAATCAATAGCCGATTGGTTAAGCGGTGAAGGTTTTAACGCTCTGCCCTATCACGCAGGCTTGAGCAGCAACAAACGCCAACGCAATCAGCAACGTTTTTTGCGCGAGGAAGGCGTGATCATTGTTGCCACCATCGCCTTTGGCATGGGCGTAGATAAACCCAACGTACGCTTCGTAGCACACCTTGATTTGCCCAAAAGCATAGAAGCCTATTATCAAGAAACCGGTCGCGCCGGCCGCGACGGTGAACCAGCCACCGCCTGGATGGCCTATGGCTTGCAGGACGTCATCAAGCTGCGCCAAATGATGGAAGGCTCGCAGGGCAATGAGGAATTCAAGCGCATAGAACAACACCGCTTAAACTCCATGCTTGGCTTATGTGAGATTACCTCGTGTCGGCGCCACGCCCTGCTGCAATACTTTGACGAAAACAGCGCAGAACGCTGCGGCAACTGCGACGCTTGCATTAACCCTATTGAAACCTGGGACGGCACCGAAGCTGCACAGAAAGCACTTTCCTGTGTTTACCGCAGCGGCCAGCGTTTTGGAGTTGCCCATATTATTGATGTATTGCGCGGCGGCGACACTGAAAAAATTCGCCAATGGGACCATGATAAGTTGAGCACGTTCGGCATTGGTAAAGACCTGGACGCCAATCAATGGCGCTCTGTGTTCAGGCAATTGGTGGCACGATCTTACCTGGAAGTCGATTTTGACGCCTTTGGTGCACTCAAGCTCAGCGACAAATGCCGCTCGATTTTACGCAGTGAAGAAACAATTTTTCTGCGCAAAGACGCCAAGGAAGCACTGCGCAAGAAACCGCGCAACAAGAACGCCAAGAGTCAGTATGGGGGTTTAAGTGAATCAGACCATCAACTGTGGGACGCATTAAAAGAGACTCGCACCCGATTGGCCGAAACTCAGGGCGTACCTCCTTATGTTATTTTTCATGACGCTACCTTGATGGAAATGATGGAATACCGCCCACTCTCCTCTAGCGCATTCTTGCAACTCAACGGTGTGGGCGATGCCAAGCTTGAAAAATACGGCAGCGAATTTCTGGAAGTTATACAATCGTTTCAAGACCCCTCCAGCGGATTTGGACACGGTTACGGCGAGAACATTTCCCTGTAGGAACCGCTTACGAAAAACTTATTAAATATGCTTGGCTCCAGCCTGACAATAAAACCCGACTTACCATTTGAGGTTGAAGTACAACGCTCACGAAGAAAGTCGGCCGTGATCTATGTGCGAAATGGCAAGGCCGAAGTGCGCGTACCAAACCGAACACCCAACTATTGGGTCAAACAATTTGTACATGAAAAGCGCGACTGGATTGAACAGCAGCTGCTTGCCGAGCGAGAACGCAAAAGCGAGCAATACAGCCTCCGTGATGGCGCAAATATCCCGTATCTTGGTCAGACTCTACAAATCAAACATCTTGCCAATGCAGAAATAAGTATCAGTGACGACAAACTCATTCTCCCGGCTGACGATCTGTTTACCGATACAGCAAAAGATTTTCACCGCTGGCTAAAAGATCAAGCCACTGACTACATAGTACCGCTGGCCAAAGAGCTAGCCGAGCAAGCAAGCGTTGAAGACAAGCTGCGCAATATAAAATTCAAAAAAACCAAATCGCGCTGGGGTCACTGCACCCGAGAGGGCGACATACAATTTAATTGGCTAATAATGCTGGGCCCACCCGAAGTAGTGCATTACTTAGTAGCCCACGAAGTTTGCCATCTGGTACACATGAACCACTCACGCGCGTATTGGGCCGTGGTAGATACAATCTGCCCGGAACGAAAAGCTGCGCAAAAATGGCTACGCGCCAATGAACACAGGGTGTTAGCACTGCATTAATACCTCAGGGGCACCTCACCAGCGCAATTGATTCAGGAGAGAATAAATGCAAGTTTATGGTCACAGAGGTGCTGCAGGTGAAGCCCCGGAAAATACCATTGCTGGCTGCAAACACGCGATAGAACGCGGTGTTCGCCAAATTGAAGTTGATTTGCAATTTTCCAGCGACGAACAAATCGTTATCGTGCATGACGGTACCGTTAACCGAACCACAGACAAAAAAGGTAGCGTTTCAACATACACCGCCAAGCAATTACAACAAATGGACGCCAATAGATTTGGCCCGGTATGGTCTGGGAAAAAACTGATTGGTATACCCAGCCTGGAAAAACTGCTCAGCTCAACACCCGAACTCAAAAAATACCAACTGGAAGTAAAGCCTGGCAGCAAGCGAGACATGAAACGTATGGCCGAAATGCTGGCTGATCGCTTCGCGTCAAAAAAAGAAGCAAGGCGGGTCATTATTACTTCGTCGAACACACATGTGCTGCGCTTTGTTAAGGAGCTCGCGCCACACATCGAACGTGGCATAGTCGCCACGGCAAAAAGTGACTTAAAGACCGCCATCACGCTCGATTTAAATTATTTTTGTGCGCACTGGAAACTATGCACGCCGGCCTTGGTTAAAAAGGCCCAGGCTAATGATATGCACGTGTCGTGCTGGACTGTGAATGAACCGAGTGTAGTTAAGAAGCTCTATCGGATGAAAGTGGATAGCATCATCACAGATTACCCCTCTATGGCGATTCCTCTTGTTAGCTCACTAATGCGTTAGCTTGGCTTTGGCACAGAGGCGCTGATGGCCTCCCAACAACACAAAACCCACCAATCAAATATGATCCAACGGCAACTCCGTCCGATCAATCAACTTCCTGAGCACAAAACTACTGTGCACCCCCGTCACCCCCTCAATACGCGTTAACCGCCCCAACAAGAACTCTTCAAAGAAACTCATATCCGGCAACATAGCCGTCACCAGAAAATCCGCCTCCTGCCCTGTCACAATGCTGCACTCAATCACTTCAGGATAACGACCGATTTGCTCAGAAAAATTGTCAAAACGCTCAGGCGTATGCCGGTCCATACTCACCCCAACAATCACCTTAATACCAAGCCCCAGCTTATCCGCATCCAACAGCGTCACATGCTGGCGAATGATCCCTGACTCTTCCAGACGCTTAACCCGCCGCGAGCAAGGTGTAGGCGACAAGCCAATCTGCTCAGCCAGCTCAAGGTTACTGATTCGCCCGTTTCGCTGCATCAGGGCAAGTATTTTACGATCAGTATGATCTAGATCCATAATTAACTACTAATTAGTATTTAAATAGCGAATTATAGCGCATATCTCCGTTTTCAATAGTGAATTAGCAATCAATCCCTCACTCACTTCTTTTATACTTATTCCATCAGTAAACCTTTAGGTAATTCCCTCACATGAGTCGTTTTGACCACCGCAAATACCCCGCCTTCCAGACCCTGGACATGCCCAACCGGCAATGGCCGAATATGCGCATCACTAAAGCACCCGCATGGTGCAGCGTAGATCTGCGTGACGGCAATCAGGCCCTGATTGATCCCATGAATGTTGCCCAAAAAATGCAGATGTTCAAACTGCTGGTCAGCGTTGGCTTTAAAGAGATTGAAGTCGGCTTTCCCGCGGCCTCACAACCCGACTTTGATTTTGTTCGGCGCCTCATTGATGAAGACCTGATTCCGGATGATGTCACCGTACAGGTGCTTACCCAAGCCCGCAAAGAACTGATCGAGCGCTCTTTCGAGTCCCTGAAAGGCGCCAAGTCAGCTGTAATGCACCTGTACAACTCCACCTCAACTGTACAGCGCGAACAAGTATTTGAACTTGATCGGGAAGGTATCAAAGCCATCGCCGTAGACGGTGCGAAGATTGTGAAAACATGTGCTGCGCAACAAACCGATACCAACTGGGTTTTCCAATACTCACCCGAGAGCTTCACCGGCACAGAAATGGATTACGCCGTGGAAGTGTGCGACGCCGTGATGAACGTTTGGCAGCCCAGCTCAGACAAACCCTGCATTATCAATTTACCCGCTACTGTTGAGATGACCACTCCCAACGTATACGCCGATCAAGTTGAATGGTTCTGCTCGCATCTTGCCAATCGAGACGCCGCTGTGATCAGCCTGCACACTCACAATGACCGCGGCTGCGCCGTTGCTGCGGCCGAGCTTGCCGTAATGGCCGGCGCTGATCGAGTAGAAGGCACATTGCTCGGCAATGGCGAACGTACCGGCAACATGGACATTGTGACCATGGCCATGAACCTATACAGCCAGGGCATAGATCCCGAACTGGATTTATCCAACATGGACGAGATTATTCGCTGCGTTAAAGCCTGCACACAATTGCCTGTGCACCCTCGTCATCCCTACGCCGGCGAGCTGGTATTTACCGCCTTCTCTGGCAGCCATCAAGATGCTATTCGAAAGTGTCTCAACAAGCGCGAGGAAGACGATGTTTGGCAAGTTGCTTACCTGCCGATTGACCCCTCGGATCTCGGTCGCTCTTATCAGGAAGTAATCCGCATTAATAGCCAGAGCGGCAAAGGCGGCGTGGCATATGTGTTAGAGCAAGAACACGGTATGCAGATACCGCGCTGGCTGCAAATTGATTTCAGTGGTGTGGTGCAAAAACACGCTGAAGTAACTGGCGCTGAAGTCGGCCCAGAGGCCATTGGCGCTTTGTTTACCAAGCAGTATATAGAGCAATTTACGCCATACGAATTGAAAGGCTATCAACTAAGCCGTGAGAACAAGCAAGAACGGCTGAATGCTACGGTTAACTTTCAAGATGGAACACTTAATTTGCAAGGCACGGGCACCGGTGTAGTTGGCGCATTTGTTGATGCGCTGCAAACTCACAGCGGCAAGCAAATTGTACTGGTGGAATACAGCGAGCATGCACTGAGCAACAGCGCTGGCGCAGATGCTGCAACCTATGTGCAGCTGAGCGTAGACGGGCAACGCTATTGTGGCGTTGGCAAAAGCCGGGATATTGTGTCGGCGTCATTGCAGGCGATATTAAGTGCTACCAATCAGCCTTTGCAGTTTGAGATGGCAAGCGAGCCAGATACGGCCCTAGCCTAAACCGACACAATTAATGGGGCAGGCGCTAGTGGTGCTTGCTTAAGTACGGTTTGTGGCACTGAGGCTTTGGATTGAGTATCGGTCAGCGAGACTGTGTGAGGGAGGGACCCCGAACACAAGCCCCCATGGATGGGTTTACGGCGTGTCTTGCTGACCGATACTCGATTCAGAGCCGGTCTTGAAATGCCATCAGACTCAGGCGCCTTCGAGCTCTTCGAAGTCGCTTGCCTGCTCTCTACTATTGGCCGATTCAACGCTGACATGACTGCGCAACGCAGTGTGGCGTAACTTTACTTTCTTGGCGTCATCATCGCCCAGATATTCTGCTATATCTTCCAGCGCCAGAATCAGTGAATCCTTTTCCTGAAGAAACTTATCGTCGCTGGAACGTGATGAGAAAAACTTTGGCATTGTAGCGTCCATTTGCTATCTATTTGTTCAGTTAACAAAGTAGTTAAGCTCGCCCGTCGCTGCCAGCGACTTAGTACACAGCCAGAATGGTGATTGCTTACATTTTAAGGCGCAATCAAGGCGCGTAACTCGGATAGCAGCAGCGGCCGCTGCTCCAGATGCAACAAATGCCCGGCTGTTTCCAGCCTGGTCGCCTGCAATTGGCTAGCCGGTAACATACGTTCCAGAAAATTGATATTTTCCGGGTATACCAGCTTGTCTTGCATGCCCTGAACGATCCGCACCGGCTGTTTAAGCTCTGCCCAACGGCTGTTCATGGCCAGCAGATTATCGCGTAGACCCATGATTTCACGGTTGGAGAACTCCAGAGCCTGCGGTAACAGCCAGTACACGCCCGGAATAGCTGCGAGCCGGTTAAACCAGCGCGGCCCGCCGAGTTGGGGATCAAGTGAACCTGCCAGTATCAATACCGCGTCAACTAACTCAGGATGATCCATCGCAACTCGCGGCACAATTGAGGCGCCCAGCGAATGGCCTACCAGCACAATTCGCTGAATTTCGTGGTTCTCGCGCAAGTCTCGTAATACAGCCGCGATCGCCAGTGATTGATAAGCGAAATCGATGGCCTGCGCCTGATCATCTACTGATGACGCTCCCCAGCCGGCACGGTCCAGCGAAACAAGCATTGCCTCGCTTTGCAGTTGTTCATGCATCAGGAAATACGCCCAATGCTCCCAACTGCCCGGTGTTCCATGCACAAACACCAGCGCGGCAGATTCATCACGTTGTGAACTTTGCTCAGCAATACTCGCCACATGCATCGCGCCGCCTGCATAGTCGATGTGCTGATGCACTAGCAACGGGCTGGTGGCCAATGTATCGGCTATAAATGCGCGCTCTTCTTTGATCGAATTGGGCATGCACGCCACTAGTGCTGTGAGCACAACGCTGAATAGGACAAGCTTAGTCGTCATGTAGTACTTTGCTGCGCCAGTTGGATTGCATTTCGGGCCCGCTCCTTAAGTTCTTCGTGATTCATATTAATGACATCATCTGCAGGAATCGGTTCCAGCACCGTCATCACAGTTTTACCCGGATACAAGTCCAGGCTACGCGGTGGAGCCACCGCGTCAGTGCCAGACAACACCACAGGAAGAATGGGCAATTGCATCTGCTTGGCCATCACAAACGCTCCACTTTTGAACGGCAACAAGGCGCCACCCTCACTGCGCGTGCCCTCAGGGAAAAATATAATCGAAGAACCAGAACTAAACTTTTGTTGAGCCGCTTTAAGTTGCGCATGCGCCTTATCTCGATCACTTCGGTCGATATAAATATGCCCCAGCTTTTCAGCGGCCACACCAAAGAATGGCAAAGAGCGTAGCTCTTGCTTCATAACCCATCGAATATCCAGCCCAAGCCGACCATACAGTAGAAAAATGTCGAAGTGGCTGAGGTGATTGGCAACAATAATATAGGACTGGCCAGGATCGATGCGATGTTGGCCGCTCACGTCAACACTGCTTAAGGCCGTAAGCGTATTCAAAGAGCACCATCCAGGTGCCAGCTTTTGATTGCAAAATCGTGGGCACCAACGGCCGAACAATACAATGAAGACAGCGGCAAGCAGCATGGACAACACCAGCAACGGTCCGAAAACCAACCATTTATACGGCTGAAATAAATAGTAACGCCAATTTTTTTGTCGTTGCATATGGCTTTTCCTTCCAGACCAAAGAGTGCCACGCACACAGAAAAAATTCCATACTCTGCGTTACCACTCTTAGGTACAATTGTCGGCTTACCGTTCGGCGCCGCACACATGTCTATCAAAACCATTCTTGAACAGCGATTTGCTGAGGCTATGTTGAAAGCCGGCATTGATCCCGCTTGCCCGCCAGTAATCGCGCGCAGCAAGCAGGTCAGTTTTGGTGACTTTCAAGCCAATGGCATGATGGGCGCGGCAAAGAAAATGAAATCGGCGCCGCGCGAACTTGCAGGCCAGGTTCTCGAACAACTGGATCTTGACGGTATTGCCAATAAAACCGAAATAGCCGGTCCGGGTTTTATTAATATCTTTCTTGAGCCCTCTTTTCTGAATACGCAACTGGCAGGCGTGCCTGCGAGCCTAAAAGCCGCCGAGCCCAACAGCCGCCAAGAACTGATTGTTGTGGATTATTCGGCGCCCAACCTCGCCAAAGAAATGCATGTTGGTCATGTTCGTTCTACCATCATTGGTGATGTGCTTGCACGGGTTCTTGAATTTCAGGGCTTTGAAGTTGTTCGGCAAAACCACATGGGTGACTGGGGAACCCAGTTTGGGATGTTGATTGCCGAACTGGAAAGCACTGAAGATGCCGAGAACATGGTGCTCAGCGATTTGGAAACGTTTTATCAACGCTCTAAAACGCATTTTGATAATGACCCTGAATTCGCAGCGAAAGCACGAGACTACGTAGTCCGCTTGCAATCGGGTGATGCGCATTGCGTATCGCTATGGCAAAAATTTATTGATGTATCAGTTGATCACAGCCAGGACATTTACGACCAGCTCGGCGTAACCCTGACTCGCGAACATATAAAACCTGAAAGCGCGTACAACGACATGCTGGCCGATACTGTCGCCAAGTTGGAACAGAGCGGTATCGCGGTTGACGACAATGGCGCCAAGGTAGTGTTTCTTGACGAGTTCGCCAACAAAGACGGCAAACCCGGTGCGGTTATTATTCAAAAATCAGGCGGTGGCTTTCTTTATGCCACCACCGATATTGCCGCATTAGACTTTCGCTGTAACACGCTGGGTGCCAAACGTTTGATGTATTTTATTGATGCGCGTCAGTCATTGCACATGAAGCAGCTGTTCGCTATCGGCCACAAGGCCAAGCTGGTGCCTGAGGATGTTAGCCTCGAGCATCATGCGTTTGGCACAATGATGGGCAAGGACGGCAAGCCATTCAAGACACGAAGCGGTGGTACGGTAAAACTGGCTGACTTGTTAGAAGAGGCCATTGAACGTGCCGCGCAGTTGTTAAGCCAGCGCGACAGTGAGCTCAGCAAGCAACAGCGCCAGGAAGTAGCACGCAAAGTCGGCATCGGTGCCATCAAGTACGCAGACCTTAGCATCACACGCACCAACGATTATATTTTTGACTGGGACGCCATGCTCAGTTTTGAAGGCAACACCGCGCCTTATCTGCAATATGCTTATACGCGCATACGCAGTGTGTTTCGAAAAGCGGAGTGTGAGTCTGCCGATATTAATGCACTCAGCATTGAACAAGACAGTGAGCGCGAACTGGGATTATTGCTTTTGCAGTTTCCGGAAATTATCGATCAGTTGGCGAATGACGCATTCCCGCATGTGTTGTGCGCCTATCTGTACGAGTTAGCCAGCGCCTTCATGACGTTTTATGAAGCCTGCCCGATTCTCAAAGACGATGTTAGCCCAGAAGCCCGGGCAAGCCGCATGGCCTTATGCGAACTCAGCGGTCAGGTGCTGCAACGCGGTCTTGATCTTTTAGGCATCGAAGTAATGGAGTTTATGTAGTTGCTGCCTATTGTTTTCGAGTAAACAGGGGCACTGCAGGCGATGACAGCTTTTTGTTGAGCTTGTAACCGTCTACTTTAAAGTCCAGCAAGTCAGACGCTGATGTTATTTGGTTTTTTATAATCCAGGCGGCCATTTGCCCCCGCACTTTTTTAGCGAAGAAGCTGATCATCTTGTACTCGCCGTTTTTATAGTCCTTGAAAGCAGGGCTGATAATCTCAACGCTAACTTCTTTTTTCTTAACCGCTTTGAAGTATTCATTAGAGGCAAGATTGACCAGTACGTCGCTCTTGTTCTTCTTAAGCTGTGCATTCAGCTGTTCGGTAAGTTGCGTGCCCCAAAACTCGTATAGGTTCTTACCACGGGTGTTGGCGAACTTGATGCCCATTTCCAGCCTATAGGCTTGCATCAAATCCAGCGGCTTTAGAATGCCGTAAAGCCCGGACAATATCCGCAAATGCTTCTGGGCAAACTTGAAATCAGCGCTGCTGAAAGTATCCGCTTCAAGCCCAGTGTAGACGTCACCCTTGAAGGCCAGCGCCGCTTGTTTAGCATTGGCCGGTGAAAACGGCGCTTGCCATTGCTGATAGCGGTCAAAATTCAGCTCGCCAAGCGCGTCGCTAATGCCCATCAGACCGGAGATATCTGAAGGCGACAGCCGTTGTAATTGCTGAATTAACTCGGCAGAATCATCAAGAAATTCTGGCTGGGTATGGGTTTTGGTGGTCGGCTTGCTGTCGAAATCGAGTGTTTTAGCCGGTGACAAAATAACAATCATGGTTTGGGTAAACTGCCAACAAAAGACAAGCCGTATTGTAGCAGACCAGCAAGCCCGTATAATCCGCCGCGTATGAACTCACTTGTCACTCTTTGCAATGCGATTAGCACGGCCACCGGGCGCGTATTGGCGTGGCTGGTATACGCCATGATGCTGATTAGCTGTTTGGTCGTGCTGCTGCGCTATGGCTTTGGCATCAGCATTATTGCCATGCAGGAATCTGTGACCTATTTGCACGCCTGCGTATTCATGCTGGGTGCTGCCTATACCTTGCAACAAGGTGAGCACGTGCGCGTAGACATTCTGTATCGCAATTTCAGTGCCCGGCGCAAGGCTTTGGTAGACCTGACTGGCAGTATTCTCTTTCTACTGCCTTTGTGCCTGTTTCTGCTGTACTCAAGCCAGGAATATGTGAGCAATGCCTGGGCTGTGCGTGAAACGTCGGTGGAAAAAGACGGTATTCCAGCCGTGTTTTTATTAAAGAGCCTGATACCCATGATGGCGATTTTATTGCTGATTCAAGCCGTGGCTGAAATCATCAAGAACCTACTGGTTCTGCGCAATAATGATTGAGCTGATCCCAATTTTGATGTTTCTGGTGATCTGCCTGGTGCTGATTATCGGCTATCCGGTAGCGTTCAGTCTGGCGGGCACTGCTCTGCTGTTTGCGGCGTTCGGTACGCTGGGAGGGGTGTTCGATGCGGCTTTTCTGGCGGCATTGCCCAACCGAGTGTTTGGCACCATCAATAATGTAACCTTGATCGCGGTGCCCTTGTTTGTGTTGATGGGCATTATGCTCGAGCGCTCCAAAGTGGCCGAAGCACTGTTACAGAATATGGCCGCTGTGTTTGGGCAAATGCGCGGCGGTTTGGGTGTGTCGGTAATTGTGGTGGGCGCATTACTGGCAGCAAGCACCGGCATAGTCGGTGCAACAGTAGTGACCATGGGCTTATTGTCCTTACCCACCATGCTGCGCCAGGGTTACTCGCCGGCATTGGCAACCGGCACAATCAGCGCGACCGGTACCCTTGGCCAGATTATCCCACCGTCTATTGCACTGGTTTTGCTAGGCGACATATTGTCCAGTTCCTATCAGCAGGCTCAATTGGACATGGGTATTTTCTCACCCAAAACGGTCTCGGTCGGCGATTTGTTTGTTGGCGCTTTGATACCCGGGGTGTTGCTGGTATTTGCCTACATAAGCTATTTGTTGATTCACGCGTGGTTGCGCCCCCAAGATGCGCCAGCAATTGACAAGTCTTTACTGCCCGATACCAGCACCGCTGAGAAGCTCCGTAGTATTGCCGCCCCGATTTTTCTGATTGGCCTGGTACTGGGTTCAATTCTGTTTGGTGTAGCCACGCCAACTGAGGCCGCGGGTGTTGGGGCATTCGGCGCCACTATATTGGCCTGGATGCATGGCGCACTGAATAGAGCGGTACTGGCCGATGTGGCGCGCTCCACGCTAAAAGTAACCTGTATGGTGTTTATGATTTTGATTGGCGCGGCAGTGTTCTCACTGGTGTTTCGCGGCTTTGGCGGTGAAGAATTGGTTCAGGGCTTTTTTGAAGGCATGCCTGGCGGCGTAGTAGGCGCCACTGTGGTGGTGATGCTGGCGATCTTCTTCCTCGGTTTTATTCTGGATTTCATCGAAATTACGTTTGTTGTTGTGCCGATCGTAGCACCTATACTGTTAGCGATGGGCTTAGACCCAGTGTGGCTAGGAGTGATGATTGCGATAAATCTGCAAACTTCATTTTTAACACCACCGTTTGGCTTTGCACTGTTTTACTTACGCGGGGTTGCACCCGACAGCGTTGAAACCAGTGCAATGTACCGCGGTGTGATACCGTTTATTATTATTCAGCTTCTCATGCTGGTCGCACTGGCATTTTGGCCACAGCTGGCCACCTGGTTGCCACACACCATTTATCAGTAAAGGAAAATTATGAGCGATATTGCCGATGATGAAGTTCCGACACCGTTGGGCGAGCTCACTTTGCAAGCGGTTGCAATGCCAAAAGACACCAACGCCAGTGGCGATATTTTTGGTGGTTGGCTGGTGTCTCAAATGGATCTGGCAGGCTTGGTCTCCGCTGAGCGAATTGCCCACGGTCGGGTAGCAACGGTTGCGATTGATGAAATGAGCTTTATGGTACCGGTGAAGGTTGGTGCCGTGGTGAGCTGCTACACAACGTTGGTGCGAACCGGGCGAAGCTCTATTCACGTTCAGGTAGAAGTTTGGGCTGTTAACCAGGGCAAAACTGAATTACACAAAGTCACCGAAGGTGTTTTTGTGTTCGTTGCGATTGATGACAATGGTCGCACGCGGGCAATTTCAAAATAGTTTTAAGGCTCATGTCTGAATGGCACTTACTTAAGCTCAGTATTGGCACGTAGGTGCTGGAGCAAGGGTAGCTACTCGAGACCGTTTGAGACATGGATGTCGAAAATCGAGCCTACAGGGACGTATTTACGGCGTGTCTCGAGTAGCTTCCCTTGTTCCAGCGCCGGACTTTCCGCTTAAGTAAGTACCATTCGGCTCAGGTCTTTAATACTGCTAAAGATCGCGCGCTTCGATATACGCTTGCTCAGAGATTTTGTGCCAGGCGTTTGCATCGTCCTTGAACGCTTTCCATGATTCGTACACTTTCTTGGCAAACGGTGATGCGTTGGCAAACTCAGTCGTCACTTCGGCCGATGCGTCTCGCAAAGCGATTAATACTTCATCGGGTAGACGGCGTAATTGCACACCGTGTTCTTCCACCAGGGTTTTCAAGGCCGTGTTATTTTTTGCAGTGAACTCATCAAGCGTGTCTTGATGCACGCTGCGAGCTGCAAATTCAACAATTGCCTGTAGATCGTCGGGCAGGCTTTCCCAAGCGGTTTTGTTGACTGTAAATTCTAGATTCGGACCTGGCTCTTGCCAGCCCGGGTAATAGTAATACTTGGCGGCCTTGTGCAAACCAAAGGCCAGATCGTTAAAGGGTCCAACCCATTCAGTGGCGTCTATCACGCCGTTTTGTAGTGAGGTGAACAACTCTCCGCCTGGCAGATTAACCGAAGCGCCGCCTACTTTGTTAAGCACTTCACCGCCCAAACCTGGAATGCGCATTTTCAGACCTTTGAGGTCTGCAACCGAATTTATTTCCTTGTTAAACCAGCCGGCCATTTGCACGCCGGTATTACCGCCCGCCAGCGGAACCAGTCCAAATGGCTCATAAGCTTCACGCCACAGTTCCAATCCGCCACCGTAATGCAACCACGAGCTCATCTCTTGCGCGGTCATGCCAAATGGAATGGCTGCAAAAAACGGCGATGTTGCGACTTTGCCACGCCAGTAATAAGAGCCGCCGTGGCTCATTTCGGCCGTGCCTTGTTGGGTGGCGTCAAAGGCTTGCATCGCTGGCACCAATTCACCCGCACCAAATACTTTGATTTTCAAACGGCCGCCACTCATGAGCTCTACCCGATCGGCGAAGCGCTCAGGCGCCATACCCAAACCTGGAAAGTTCTTTGGCCAGGTGGTGACCAACTTCCATTTAAACTGTTGTTGTTCTGCGCTATTAGCGACACCTGAGGTTTGTTGCTCACCACCGCAGGCTAACAAGACTAAACTGCACAACATCAACAGCAATAGGCGTATTTTGTTCATCGTTCTAACAACCTTTATATTTATTTATAGCGCTTCAAGTTTTGCCAAAGCCGCCACCAGCCACTTGCTGCCGGGGCCGTCGAAATTGACTTCTACTCTGGCATTACTGCCCTGCCCTTCATAATTTAGCACCACGCCTTCACCAAACACTTTGTGAATAACACGCTGCCCTAACTGAAAACCTACAGCGGCATTAGCTTCGGCCTGATTGGCCTGTGCCAGCTTGCCGTGATAAGAGTTGCCATTACTGCGAGCTCTCTTTCCAAGACCGCCTGCACCATAGCCAGAGTGGCGACTTTCGGAACGGTCATGGTGCACCGGACGCTGAACTTCTGACTTAAGCCTGACTTCTTGCAGCAAGCCAGCTGGTATCTCTCTCACGAAACGCGACTGCGTATTAAACGTATCACTGCCATGCAGTCTGCGCACTTCGGCATAACTCAGAAAGAGCTTTTGCATGGCGCGGGTAAGACCCACATAACATAAGCGGCGCTCTTCCTCGAGACGACCCGGCTCTTCCATAGACATGCGGTGTGGGAACAGATTTTCTTCCATACCGGTCAGAAACACATACGGAAACTCCAGACCCTTGGCAGAATGCAAGGTCATCATCTGAATGCCGTCTTCAAACTCGTCGGCCTGAGCGTCACCTGAATCCAGTGCCGCGGTATCAAGAAACTCTTGCAAAGGGCTCAAATCTTCATCTTCAGACTCGAAACCACGACAAGCGCTGACAAGCTCTTCCAGGTTTTCAACTCTCGCCTGGCCTTTCTCGCCTTTTTCCTTGCTGTGATAGTCCAGCAAGCCAGAGTGCTGCAAAATATGATCGGCTACCTCAGCAAGATTCATATCATCTGTGCCTTTGTCCAGCGCATCAACAAGATTCAGAAACCCAAGTAGCGCATTACAGGCTCGCGCATTAAGTCGCTGTCCATCGATGATTTTTTTGCTGGCTTCCCACAGTGATATTTGCTGGTCACGCGCTAACAGCCGAACTTCGTCCAATGTTTTACCGCCAATGCCGCGGGTGGGAATATTGACCACTCGCTCAAAGGCCGCATCTGAACCACGTGCGACGATCAAGCGCATGTAAGCCAGCGCGTTTTTGATTTCCAGGCGATCGTAAAAACGCTGCCCGCCATAAACGCGGTAAGGAATAGCCTGTCTTAGCAAACCTTCTTCAATAACACGTGATTGCGCATTAGAGCGGTAAAGGATAGCGATTTCGTCGCGACGGTGACCATTTTGTACAATGCTCTCTATGCGCTCTACGATATAGCGGGCCTCATCAAGTTCATTAAATGCCGAGTAAAGGCTAATCGCTTCGCCTTCTTCGCCTTCGGTCCAGAGATTCTTACCCATTCGACCTGAGTTGTTTGCAATCAGTGCATTGGCGGCATTCAGAATGGTTGCTGTAGATCGGTAGTTTTGTTCGAGTCTAACGACTTCAGTGTGTTTAAAATCTTCGGTGAATTGCTGAATATTCTCTATTCTTGCACCGCGCCAGCCATAGATAGACTGATCATCATCACCTACAGCGGTTACCGCAATGGTTTCGCCGGCAAGCACTCTTAGCCATGCGTACTGGATTGTGTTTGTGTCTTGAAACTCATCAACAAGAATGGCTTTGAATCGACGCTGATAGTGTTCCAGCACTGTGGGTTGCTTCAACCACAACTCATGGGCACGCAACAGCAGCTCAGCAAAATCCACCAGACCGCCGCGCTCGCAGGCTTCTTCGTAGCCTCGATACACGCGCAGCATCGTTTCGTGGAATACATCACCCGAGGGATTAATGTGAGCGGCTCGACGACCTTCGTCTTTTTGCTCATTGATAAACCACTGCGCCTGTTTTGGCGGCCACTTGCTTTCGTCAAGATCGAGATTTTTGCAAGTGCGTTTAACAATCCGCAACTGGTCGTCTGAATCCAGTATCTGAAAATTTTGTGGTAAGCCGGCTTCCTGCCAATGCGCTTTTAGCAGGCGATGGGCCAAGCCGTGAAACGTACCCACCCACATGCCCCTGCTCGGAGTAGCCAGGAGCTCTTCGATTCGATAGCGCATTTCCTTTGCGGCTTTATTGGTAAAGGTGACCGCCAAAATACTGTGCGGTGAAAAATTGGCGGCCTGGATCAGATACGCAATGCGATGCACCAGCACGCGGGTTTTACCGCTGCCGGCTCCGGCAAGCACCAATACGTTCTGGGAGTCAGCGGTTACCGCCTGTTTTTGCTCTGCATTTAGCTGCGCAGTTATATGGTCTAGATTCATCGGGCTATGGTATCAAATAAAACCCGCGGGCATTAGAATGGACCGCATGGAACAGAAAGATAATCTGGCTGCCAAGGTGCAGGACGATAAACAAATATGCGATCGTCATGAATTGCTGAGCAGGGCCGGTCTTGCTCAGGCCAGAGGCGAAAGTGTGCACATGATTGTGTTGTATCTGGATCGCTATCGAAAAATCGTTTCTGCGCTGGGTCACGAGTTCGCCCATCACGTGCATGATGAAATTGGCGATCGAATTCTTCGCGCCTACCCTGAGGCTATCGCATTCAGTCACCTCGCTGACGACGAGTTCGCAGTGTTGTTAACTAGCACCACCAAGACCAAGTTGCGAGCCTTGTCCGAGACCGCACTTAGAAATACTCGTGAGGCCTTATTGATCGACCGCCAAACAGTGGTGGTGACTGCCAGCGCCGGTATTGCGAGCAGCAACGCCAAGTTGCCACTTGATGGCACCGAGCTTTTGCAGCAAGCAGGCCTGGTGGCCAGCGAAGGACAAAGCAAGGGCGGTAACTGCTTTACTTTTTATTCTGGTGCCGTACAACAAGAACCACTCAGGCGTCTGGATCTTGAACTAGACTTGCGCCGCGCGTTGGAGGCTGATGAAATAAGCGTGTTCTATCAGCCCATTTTTGATTTGCGATCAGACCGCGTCACTGGCCTGGAGGCGCTTGCGCGCTGGCGGCACGCTGATCTGGGTTGGATAGAGCCCACGGAATTTATTCCGCTGGCTGAGGAAAGCGGCTTGATCGCCGATATTGGCGTGCGAGTGTTGAATCACGCCTGTGCCGAAACAATAGAATTTTTACGTGATGATAATAGCCTGGACTATGTAGCGGTTAATTTCGCTGCCAGGCAAATTGAGCACCGAGACCTTGTTAAGATAACCGAGCGAATTCTGGGCAGCTTGAACTTCCCGGCAGACCGGCTGGTGTTGGAAATTACCGAGAGTGACTTTCTTGAGTCGGAAAAACGCATTATCAAAAGCCTGGATACGCTACGCACGTCTGGCGTTAGAGTGGCAATTGATGATTTCGGCACCGGTTACTCATCACTGAGGGTGCTAAAAGAGTTTCCAGCTGATGTATTAAAGATTGATCGGCAGTTTGTTCAAAACGCACACTGCCAACATGTTGATGCCACTATTACCAGAGCGGTTATCGACATTGCGCACAGCTTGGACATGAAAGTGGTTGCTGAAGGTGTTGAGAATACCGAGCAACTGCACTTTCTGCGTGCCGCCGGATGCGACTCTATTCAGGGGTACTACGTGGGCCGAGCGGTTGGGCCGGAACAAATTGCCGGCTTGCTGCGGCCTTCCAACACTTAATATCGCAATCTAGTTCTGAACTTCTGCAAACAGGTTTTCTACCGAATCTATCACCACGTCGCTCGCATGGTCCAAGTAGTCGTGGCCTTTCCAGGTCAAACGAGTGGGTGCCAGCATGCCTTGTTGATTGGAAATGGTTTCTATAAACCCAGCATCCTGGAGTAATAAGAAATGATATTGAACCATTCTAGGCGGAACTCCGGGCAAAATTACCGGCACTGGAATGGCTTCTTCACTTGAATCAAAATCACTGGCCTCGACTTTTTCGAGAATGCGATAGATCACCATCAGGTCGCGCTTCATATCGTTTTTGTTGTACGCCGGTTCTTTAAGGAGAGGGCAATATCGACGAAAAAAACTTAACGGTCAACAACGGCTTACGAGGAATAGTTCGCAAATCAGTTCAAGTAACTGCTTTGCTGCGGGCAAAGAAACGCCCCGACTAAGCGGGGCAAATAGGAAGAAACTGTTTATGCCAACCGTGCTGGCCGGCCTTGGACTACTCGCTGAACTAGGAGTAATCGAGCGATGTTGGCTGGATGTGCTCGCGGCGTCGCGTACGCTGCCTGACAATGCCAAGACTGATCAAACCCAAGCCCAATAGCGCTAAATTGCCTGGCTCTGGCGAGTGTGACAAATGAGTGATTGCATACGCCAGCGTGGGCGTCATTGTGGCGAACAGGCCAATAACAATCCAATGACGTAACTTCAGCTTAAATTTCATCTAACTACTGCGGGTTTTGCCCGCCCTCTAATATCTTTCCATATGCCCGCATTGGGCTTTTCTGTGTCTTGCAAATAGCGAGGTTCATCGCTCGCAAGACAGTCTCTTCGGGCGCTTGCCGTCAATAACTTGAACATTGCAATTAACGAGCCAACTATATATTTCCTTATTATTCAATAGCTTACTGATCTTGATCGTTTCATCAATGCAGGTATTGTCAATTTTTTCGACAAATTCAGCCGAATAACAGCTTTTTTGGAGCTCATTGCATGGATGGCTGATCAGGCATTGTTCAACTACGGCGGATTATCAAGCAATTCGACTAATAATCAATCGTTACTGTAAATAAAACCGACGTTTATTGCATTTGTTTACATTCGACCGGTGGCTGGAATTACGATCGCGGTCTGGTATGCTGCGCGGTCCGCCGATTTGCCTGGTTACTTCGAGTGTCGTCCGCCCTTAATCAACGAATAAACGAGCTGCAGAAATCCGATGCGCATCGACTGTTGCGCGTTGTGAACCGTGGTATTGAGAAAGAAAGCCTGCGGGTGCAAAGTGACGGCAACATCGCCCAAACTGCACATCCCACGGCATTTGGCAGCGCGCTGGCCAATCCGCACATAACCACCGATTTTTCCGAAGCCTTGCTGGAATTCATAACACCGGTCTGCCAAAGCGTAGATGAAGTGCTGGGCTGGCTGCGAGAAATTCATCAGTTCAGCTACGCGGGTTTGAATGGCGCCGGCTCAACAGCGGCAAGCCAGGAAACCCTATGGGCCGCGAGTATGCCGTGCATATTGCCAGATGATACCGGCATAGCCGTTGCACAGTATGGTTCTTCGAATGTTGGTCAGATGAAAACTGCATACCGGCTAGGCTTGGGTGAACGCTATGGTCGTGCCATGCAAACCATTGCCGGTGTTCACTACAATTTTTCTTTCAGCGAAGAATTCTGGGCAGCGTATCAACACCAGTGCGCAGCCAGCGGCAGCCTGCAAGATTTTAAGACAGAGCAGTATTTTCACCTGATCCGTAACTTTCGGCGCTACTCTTGGCTACTGGTGTATCTCTTCGGCGCGTCACCAGCCCTGTGCCAGACCTTTCTCGGTCACGACCAACATCAACTCTCGCGCCGCGGCAAAGGCACCTTGTTTTCTGAGCATGGTACTTCGCTGCGTATGGGCGACCTTGGTTATCAAAGCAGCGAACAGGAAAGTTTGTATGTGTGTTACAACAGCCTTGATGAATACGCCACTACGCTAAGCGGCGCCTTAACGCAGGCGATTCCAAGCTACGAGCGTATAGGTACGCATCGGGATGGCCAGCGCATTCAGTTAAGCACGGCCTTGCTACAAATTGAAAATGAGTTTTACAGCAGTGTGCGACCCAAGCGTGTCACCCAGTCGGGTGAACCGCCACTGACAGCGCTAATGGAACGAGGTGTTGAATACATCGAAGTTCGTTGTCTTGATGTGAATCCGTACTTACCAATGGGCATTGATGCCGAGCAAATCCGCTTTATTGATGCCTTTTTGCTATTTTGCTTGCTGGAAGACAGCCCACCTATTCCAATGGAAGAATGCAGCGCAATCGGTGTAGACAATAAGATGGTTGTTAACAATGGTCGCTCTTCTGAGGCACAGGTGACGCTTGACGGCCAGTCAATGGCCGTGACAGCGGCGGCCAAAGAGCTAATGAGCCGTATCGAGGCCTGTTCTGGCTTGTTTGATCAGGCCAAGGAGTCCAATCGGTTCAGCGCGGCGTGGCGAACTCAGTACAGTAAAGTATGTGGTGAATTGGCACTGCCTTCTGCACAGGTGTTGGCGGACCTGGCTGATTTTGATGAGTCCTATTTTAAATTCGCAATGCATAAATCGCGCGAGCATGCGCAGAGCTTTGCCGAAAACCCCTTGAGTGCTGAGCGGCAAGAGTATTTCAATAACTGTACCCAGCAATCTGTTGAGAAACAGGCAGCGATTGAAGCCGCTGACACCACAGACTTTGAAACCTTTCTGGCCAATTACTACGCCCAGTAATTCAATCGTTTCTAACTTTGTACGATAAAGTTATCAAACAGCAGGTCAGTAACCATTTTCCGGCCTTCTTCGGCCACTAGAATTTCCTGAACCGCCTGCAAAGCGTCAGCTCGTAATTTCTGCCGACCTTCGTGGGTGTTTACCCCGTCGCTGGTTTGCTGGCTGAGCAACAGTATCAATTCATTTCTTATTTGCGGCGTGTGGTTATCGACCGTCTGTGAATCCGGTATGGATTCAACGCGCACTGAAATATCGACTTTTAGATAATGAAGGCGGCCGTCATTTCCATAGTTGGTCACAAACGATGGTGTTAACGCCAGGTAAGTCGGCTTCTCCAACTGGGTTTGGGCAACAGCAAGCGAAGCGCTTGTTACAAGCAGACCCGCAGCCAAAAACGAGCAGAGCAAAGAAGTATAATATTTGAGCATGGTGATTTCCTTATCCATCCAGTTCTATAAGCGTAGCAGAGACCCTCAAAGTCAATAGTATTAGTTGGTCTTGCTGAGGTTCATGCGCTGGCCTATATTTACTAGAGAGAAGGCTCAAAATAGTAGCCAGACTGCCAGTAGAGTATCAGTGAGAGAATTATGACGGCCGATAACGCGGATAAACTGAACCACGCAATTGAAGGATGGCTGCAGGAACGCCAGGAATTGATTGTTCTGTATTGCTCTGTGTGTGGTGTGCACCAGCAGATTATCGAGTCACCCACTAAAATTCAGCGTTTGAAAACATTCTGCCAGATTTTGGTTGATTACTGTTCAGCAGGCCATTTCGAAGTATTCCCAGAGCTCATCAAACAAGCGGCGACAAGCGGCGAAGAAAGCTCTACCACAGCAAACTCACTGCTGGGCAAAATTCAGGACACCACTGACATCTCCTTGGATTTCAATGACCGCTACGAGACCGAAGAACTGCCACCGGAAGTACTCGAGCCTTTGTCGCGGCACTTATCAAAGTTGGGTGAGGCCTTGGAGCTGCGCTTCCATTACGAAGACCAATTGGTTGAGTATTTGCACATTCCACCGTCTTCAGCGGTTGCCTAGACACCTGTAATACCGACTCTCCCGCACTTCTGAGGTCTGCTAGACTTAGGGGCAACGCAAACGATATTGCCTTTACACAGTGCCTTAGCAATGCTGAATGACTCACGGAAGAGCTCACGGCCCTTACCCTTTTTTCTACTGCTGTTTCTGTTCACGCTTGCTGCGTGTGATGGAGGTACACCCCCTTCTCGCTCTCTCGAGGTCGCCGTTCAAGGCGTTTATGGCGCCACGATCAGCGCAGGTGCCAGCCACGCTGTGATTGCGTCGATGAATCATGGCGGCAGTTTGTGGAGTCTGGATGACAGCGAACGCGTGTATAACTGGAACCATAAAGCGGAAGGCTATAGCGAGCTGACGGCTGCTGCATTTTCGCCCGACGGCCAGTTTGCGGTAACAGCCGACTATCAAAACCTGGTGTTATGGGAAGTACCCACCGGCAAAGGCATACGATTCTGGACCAGTCCTGACGAGATTCTGGACCTTGAGTTGATGCCAGACGCGCGTTACGCGCTGCTGGGTATGGAAAATTACACAGCCGTTTTATTCGACGTGCAAATTGGCGGTGTCAGGCGGGTATTCCATCATGACAACCGCGTACGAAGCGTGTCTCTCAGTGCAGACGGACGCTACGCGCTGACAGGCTCGGAAGACCATACAGCCAGGCTATGGGACACCGAGACCGGCGATATGCTGCAGCAAATCGAACACGATGATGAAGTGCGTTTGGTTGAATTGTCGCCCGATGGCGAAATTGCATTTAGTGTTAGTAAATATGATACGGCAAAGCTATGGAGTACAAAAGATGGCGAGTTGATTGGCGAACTACCGATGCGGTCTTTCGCCTTACAACGCGGGCTGACTTTCCAATCAGCGCGTTTTTCCAGTGATGGTAGTGAACTACTGACAGGCACATCAGACAGAGTGGTGCAGCTTTGGAGCACCGGCAGTCTTCGCAGTGTACGCTCCTGGACAATACCAAAGCGCGATGCCTGGAAGCCTAACAGTGCTGCCGTGTTAGCACTTGGCTTTGAGAAAGGTGGTAGCGCCTACTGGGCTGTGTCGTCTAACGGGTTTCTACACCGCTTAAAGTAAGCACTACCGCGTCAATCACTCAGCAGCAGCTTTGATCTCTAGCAACTCTACTTCAAACATCAGTGTTTGGTTAGGACCAATTTCGCGACCGGTACCTGCCGGACCATAGGCCATATCCGATGGGATATACAACTCCCACTTAGACCCAACAGTCATCAGCTGCAATGCTTCAGTCCAGCCGGCAATCACACGGTTAACTGGAAATTCTGCTGGCTCGCCACGCGAATAAGAACTGTCAAACTCGGTGCCGTCTAACAGGGTTCCACGGTAATGTACGGACACGGTATCGGTTTCGCTGGGTTTTTTACCGTCACCTTCGGTCAGCACTTTGTACTGCAGGCCAGATTCTGTTGTTACTACGCCGTCTTTCTTGGCATTGTCAGCCAACCAGGTTTCTCCCGCCTGGCGATTTTCTTCAGCGGCTTTTTCGATTTTGGCCTGTTGCTCATCACGACGCTGCTGTGAAAACGCCTGCAAGCGTTGTTGCACCTCCGTGGTGGTCATCAGGGCTTCCCCTTCACCCATGCCATGGCCGAAACCAGACGCAAAATTATCCAAAGCGATATCCATATTGTCCGCGCTCATTTGCGTACCCAAACTCAAGCCTAATGCATAACTGAGTTTGTCTTTGTCGCTATCAAGACTTGGACCCGCTGCGTCAGCAACGTCAGTATTTGCAGCGGCATCAGAGCCGGCGGGCTTCTGGCAAGCAGAGAGTAATACGGTGCCCAACAGCACCAGCAGAATCTGGCGTTGGACTGAGCCAAAAGTAAAATTCATAGTGTTCTCGGAAGTCAAAAAGTAAGCGCGCGAGTGTAACACGCAGCATTGGGGCGATACGCGTTAAAAAGGCAGCTTATCTATTTATTGATTTGTGAGAATGCCGTTTTAATACTTGCTACAGCTCTTTTAAAGCAGCCGTGCGTTGATCGGCTAAATCTTGCAGCGCCTTGGCGTCGTCGACCAATTTGGGTATGTCTTTTACCGGCACCGTCGTTGGAAATGCGAGATTGAACCCTTTACCTTGCGCACCATTCGCCACAGCTGAACCAGTTTGTCTTCCGTCTTCGCGTGGCTTAACAGCGGCCATCAGATTAACCTCTTTCGGCAAGTCGCGTACTTTAGCGTTTTGGATATTCGCAGGCGGTGGTTCTTCCGAGAAGTGCATAACCCCTCGCTCGTCTTTCCATGAATACATCTTGCTGCTGCCCTTCAAGCTAGGCGTGTCGCTAAGATCAGGATTGCTGCTAGCCACTGCGCGCAAATTATCAGCCGCTGTATCAAGGGCCTGACTGTCGGGCAACCAATCTTTCCAGCTCATCAGGCGCTCTCCATTCGGACTCACAATGAACATTGGCAGCGCCAGCATGGCCACCAACGCGAGCAATATTAGTTTGTGATATAGCTTCAATGTAACGCCCTCCGCCGAGTGGCAAAATCCTCTGCATGCGTCCACATTTTGTGAACTGCTATGTCTCAGGCTAGTTGTTTTTACAATTCTCAGTGCTAAATGGGGTCTTGTACAGTGTAAGAATGAGAGCTTGTTCAACAATTAGACGGTATTTGAGCGAACAAGCGACTACTGCGATGTCCACCACGGATCATCATTCGGAATTGGAGAGCTAAGTGTTTTCAGGAATGCGACCAACTCGGATTTCTCTTGCGCACTCAAACCCAGCGGCAGAATGTCAAAGTGCGGCCGGCTTGGATGCTGAGCCCGGTCATAAAAAGGGGGCTTCGGTGCGCTGTAGTGTTCTACAACATCTTCAAGCGTCTTGATTTGCCCGGCGTGCATATACGGTGCTGTTTCAGCCACATTTCGAAGCGACGGCGTTTTAAAAGCACCGACCAGCTCAGGACCCTGGGTTTTTAAAAATCTCAACTCCTGACAACTTGCTGGCGGTGCATCACTCCACTGTGACAGGCAATTAAATTCATCGTCTCGTAGCTTTTCAATGCCAGCGTAACGGCCCAGATCAACCTTACTCACATCAGCCTCTGGCGCACCAATATTATGAAACTCGAAATTGGTAAATAGCGGGCCGTTATGACAACTGGCGCAAGCCGCTTTGCCCATAAACATTCGCATTCCATTCAGTTCGTTTACTGATAATCTGGCCGTTAGTGACGGCTGCTCTCCCTTCGCTAACGCCGAGACCATTTGGTCAAACTTACTAGGCTGTAGCGTTAAGCGGCGTTGATAAGCCATTAATGCCTTGGCCACATTAACCATGACACGTGTTGCAGTGTGCTGTTCATTTGAGATCGATCCAAACACCTCTGCGTAGGAATCGACATAATGTTCTCGGATCAAGGCGTCGAGTTTTTCACGGCTGAAACCATGCTCGTCGGGATGCTCCAAAGGCTCACTAGCTTGTGCCCACAAGCTGTCTTTGCGACCGTCCCAATACTTCCATGGCCCCCTTGCTGAAGCTAACAGTGACATTGTGTTGCGATGAGTGAGCGCCATACCCTCACCGCTAGCCAGCCCGTCGGTAAAATAACGTGCTGGTTGATGGCAACTCGCACAGGAAATGGCACCATTGGCACTCAAACGCGCATCAAAGAACAACTGTTTTCCTAGCAATGCAGCTTGCTCATTGTCTGCGTATTGATTGTCAGCAGCGCTCGGCAGCGGCGGCAGCTTATCCAATGAAAACGTCTGTAAAAAGGCAATGTCTCGGGAGGTTAAGCCGTGCTCAAAGGGGGGCAAGGGTTTGCTACAGGCACCAAGCAGAGTCGCAAATAGTAGTACTGTGATTATTAGACGACTCATAGGTGCAGATTAAATCGAAGACTGTCTTGCTGATCCACCAAGGCTTGATCAGCCGCCACTTTTAATTCAATCACCCACCAGCCACGCATCTGAAACTTAACACCTGATATTCTGTAGATGCCGGGTGCCAGCTCTTCTGTTATTTCAGGTTGGGTCGGCAGCCCGTGCACGTGACCAGGCATATGGCCAGTAAACGCTATAGTGGCGCCTTCGACTGGCGCACCATTCAAGTCGCTGAGCACCAACACCCACTGATGTAGCTCATTGATTTCAATGCGACTGTCTTCACTACGAACAGAGTCCTTCAGCACTTCTATATGGCCAATAAAACGGCGATCACGCGAGAACGTAAAGCTGTCCGTATTAAGCTGCGGTGGTAATTGTTGCGCGGACAATCTTGGCAGAGCCAGCGACATATCACTGCTTTGCTCGGTTTCGGGGCTGCCGGCCAAATCCTTTTTACTGGGGTGTACACTGCGTGTTCTCACGTTATGGCCGCCCAGTTGCGGTACGTCACTGAAGCCATCGCTTAGTTGTATCGATTGACGCTTTGCAGCCCACTGCGGCCATTGTTGACGCAAACCCTCGGCAAACTTATCCAGTGCCTTGTCTCGCAACTCAGATGCTTGTTTGCGCAATTCAGCGCCATCACGCTGAGCGGCAAGGCTCTCTGCTATGGCTTGCTGTAAACGCTGCTCCTCAACCGTTCTTTGCTCTCCCTTGGGTAGTTGCAATACGCGCTGGCGCCGTTGCTTGATGTCTTTACGACCCTGGCTACCTTGTTGAATTAGCGCGCGTGCTTGCTGCTCCAGAGAATCGGCCTTGAGCAACAATTCACTGCCTGCCTGTACGGCCTCGTTATTGCTTTGCGCTGACAGTGGGCCCGACAAAAAAGTGACAAAGGCGAGCAATAAAACCTGCTTGGTAAACGACATTAGCACTATAGGCGCGTTATAAGGAAGCGCGCTTGCGCAATCCATGCAGAGCGCACAACATCAGCAAGATATGGACGGGTGTACTTCCACCACCGCCGCCAGAACTCGTTAATTCATTACTATCGTTAGTATCTACTGTAGGCGTAGGTTCTGGCTCGGGTGTGGGTTCTGGCGTTGGCTCCGGTTCAGGCGTTGGTTCTGGATCAGGTATTGGTTCTGGATCAGGCGTTGGTTCCGGATCAGGCGTTGGTACTGGCCCACCACAGGCCGGACTTACGGCTGGCGCACCGGCGTTACTGGCCGCATTTATCGCGGTCATATCGGGCGTTAACACAAACAAGCCTGTGCCAATATCACTAACAACAACGTTGCCGCTGGCGAAATAGGGGTAGCTACTCCAGGCGCCCGAGAACTGCGCCGAGTCAGAACAGGGAATCGTGTCAAAATAGCCAACTTCAGTCAGGTTACCCGCAGCGGCGTCTGAAGTATTTAGTATTCGCAATCCAGAACGATAGTTGGACTCGTACGCGAGATCACCATCGGTATACAGATTGTGATCAATAGAGCGAGTGGAATGTACGAAACGACCTGTCTCACGCGGGGCGCTCAAAGAGCTTACGTCCCAAATATGAGAAGTAGTGTTAATACCGGTGCGCTGTTCGTCCAGCTCATCGTTCATAATCAACAGGCTGTGATTGTCATCTACAAACCAGCCTTGGTGTGTGTATTGCGACCCACTGTACGGTGTGCGCGACAGCAACTGAGGATTACTTTTGTCCGACACATTGACAATGGTAATGGTGTCTTCGTTATACGCTACACAAATTTCTTCGCCAAAAAACGGTGAGTCCGGGCCTTGATAGTTAACGCATTGTGCATCATGGGTGTAACCGTCAGCTGAATAACAACCCGCAAACTGTGGTGCTGCGGGAGTGGATATGTCAACCATATACAAACCACCGCTGCATTGAGTGGCGCCCACAACATAAGCAAAACCACTGTCTTCATTAATGGCAACGTTGTGTGCAGCGCCAAATCCAGCCAAATGGGCTGTTTCGCTTAAAGTGCTGCCAGCCGTCACTGTATTGAGCGTACGCAGATCAAACACTTGCAGACCATGGGTGCCATTACCTCGCCCGTCCGCCACTATGAATGCGTGATCTTGATACACTTTGATGTCGCGCCAATCATCTGAGCCATTGTCATGTGATGGCAGAAAGCCGAGTAATACAGGAGCAACAGGGTCAGTAACGTTAACGAAGGACGTGCCACTCTGCAGGCCGACAATAGCAACTTCCATTCCGGTCGACAGATCAGTCCACCCCCAAATATCATTCAGTTCGTTACCGGCCGCACCCAACTCAGCCGGCCCAAACACGCTGCGCAGGTCAATATTTCTACACGGATAATCGCCAGCTACGCCAGAGGCACAGGTTTCCATTCGGCGCAGACCAGCTTGTGCTTTTGTAACACCGCTATCACTTTGCTGGGGTTGCAAACCTTCACCACTGTTGTCGTAGCGAAACTGGTCTGGAAACATGGCGCTGTGCGCAGCTACCTGGCCAGCCAACAGAGCGCCAAACGCTGTCATATATAGCTTGCTTAGAATGTGCTTCATGGTATCGCCTAGTACAATGCTGTTGTCAGCTTAGCGCACTGCCAGATTCGTCGCCACAGAGGCGGTGAGTAAAGCGATCCTGGTTGGCAAATTACGGTAAAATCTGTGTTTTTGTAAGTTCTGCTGAGTTGAGAGGTCGTCGTGGATACCCTAATACAATTATTGAACAAAAATCGAGAATGGGCCGATTCGGTCAAGCAAAAAGACCCCAATTTTTTCGAAGAACTAGCAGCGCAGCAAAGTCCTGAATACCTATGGATTGGCTGCTCAGACAGCCGTGTGCCCGCCAATCAAATAATGGGGCTGCTCCCAGGCGAAGTGTTCGTGCATAGAAACATAGCCAACGTGGTGTCGCTGGATGATGAAAATGCGCTGTCAGTCATCCAATTCGCCGTACAAGCTTTGAAGGTTAGCCAAATAATTGTTTGCGGACATTATGGCTGTGGCGGTGTGCAGGCCGCGCTGGATGGCGTGGAGCTTGAGCCACCCGTTTCCAACTGGTTACAACCGATCAAGCAAATGGTGAGCAATCACCGTGCTGATCTGGAGGCATTGCCTAGCGCAGATCGGGCACGCAGTTTGTGTGAATGGAACGTGCTGGCTCAAATGAAGCAAGTCTGCAAGACCGACACTGTACGGTCTGCGTGGGCTGCGGGGCAGTCCTTGCGCATTCACGGCTGGGTGTACGATCTCCATGATGGCATATTGAATCCCTTATGTCCTAGCATTGCTGACAGCGGCAATGACTGAGTCTTATGACCCCTTAACCGGTCCACCCGGTCGGGTATTCCTGCATTACGCGATACCCTCGGTCATTGGCCTGGGCGCCTTGTCATCGGCTACGGTAGTTACCGCTATCTTTATGGGCAATTACGTTGGCGTCGCGGCTCTGGCGGCCGTCAATCTCAGTATGCCCGCTATCTCTTTGCTGTTTGCTGTAGCGTTTATGTTTGCCATGGGTGGCTCGGTCATCACCGGCAAGTTGCTTGGCGAAGGTGACCCGGCGGCCGCCTGTGATGTGTTCACCAAAATCATGCTGCTCGCTTTTGGGATTGCGGTTGCAGTGGCTATTCCCAGTCTCGTGTTCATCGATCAGGTCGTCAGTTTATTGGGCGCTAATGAAGAGACGGCTGGCCTGCTGGTTGATTACCTAACAATACTTTTATGGATAGCACCATTAACCACAAGCTCTTATACATTGTACTATTTTACGATGGTGGATGGCCGCCCAATTCTCGCCTGTAGTTCACTGGTGGTAAGTTCCCTTGTCAATGTGATCATGAACTGGTTGTTTGTGGTTAACATGGAGCTTGGAATTGTTGGCGCAGCAATGGCAATGGCGTGTTCTTATCTGGCCTTGCTCGCCGTATTGGTAATGCATTTTATTGGCCCAAACGCGAATTTGAGATTACAACGACCGAGCGGAAGCTGGAAACCGGTTGGGCGCGCAGCCGTAAACGGCGTATCCGAATTTACTAACGAATTGTCTGTTGGCATCGTAACCTTGATGTTTAACTGGACCTTAATCAAGCGCTTTGGCACTGAAGGCGTCGCGGCATTTACAGTCGTAGAGTACGTGATGTTTGTTGGCATTATGATCAGCTATGGGTTTGCCGATGCCGTGCAACCACTTATCAGCAAGAACCTGGGCGCGCGCAACATACCGCGTATCTATCAATTTTTTCGTATTGGCATTGTCACCACAATGGCCCTTAGTCTTGCCATGTCGGCGTTGTTGTTTTTTGTACCCGAATTACTGATCGGCGTGTTTATGGAAGAAAGTGCTGAAACAACCATGCAAATTGCCTTGGGTTTCGCCCACTATTTTTGGCCAGCTCCGCTGATGATTGGCGCCAACGTGATGTTAACTGTGTTTTTTACATCTACCGATCAGCCGCTGCCTTCGGCAATAATCGCCGCGGCCAGAAGCTTGATACTGCCTGCTGCTTTCTTACTGCTATTACCAATATGGTTGGGGGATACCGGGGTATTCATTACTTTACCAGCCGCCGAGTTTGTCGCCTTATGTCTGGCGTTATTTTTGTTTTTTGGCGGCGCAGGAAAACTTGCTCAGTAGGTGTTAATAGCGTCGGCAAATGCCTCGATGTGTGCGTCACTGGTGGCCCAATTTGTCACCAGCCGGAAGCAGGCTTGATCTTCCACATGCCAAGGATAAATTTCAAAACCGGCATTCTCCAGATGTTTGTGCAAGGCATCTGGCATGCTGACAAATATCTGGTTCGTCTCACACTCAAGCGTTAATGAGCAATGCGGACTGGCATTTAGCAGCGTGCACAAACGCTGCGCCGCGGTGTTTGCAGCACGCGCATTAT
Organism: Pseudomonadales bacterium; assembly: GCA_045105115.1. Classification (GTDB taxonomy): domain Bacteria; phylum Pseudomonadota; class Gammaproteobacteria; order Pseudomonadales; family JAUIET01; genus JAUIET01. The sequence goes on from JBGCDE010000036.1 coordinate 40,975, forward strand.
TAAGCCATAGATCTTGGTCGAAATAAGCCAGTAGCTGCGCTGATAGGTAGCGCATCTTGGAAGCAAGGTGTCCGGTCTGCTTGGCTTTCTGCCTAACCGCCGGGAACAAATCCGTGTCAAACAAAACCAAGGCTTCAGCACCAAAGGTACCATTTTTTATTGCACCCAATGTCATGGCCGAAACGCCCGATGGCATGACGGCATCCGATGGCGACAGGTTCTGCTTAACCAGTGCATTGGCAAAACGGGCGCCGTCGATGAATACCCGCATATTGTAATGGTTGGCAACCTCGCCAAGTTCTTGAAGATGCTCTGTTGAATATACGCGGCCAAGTTCGGTGGCCTGGGTTAGGGTCAATACGCGCGGAACAGCGCTGTGCACATCACGCCAGGGTCGCTTGGCGCAAAAGCGGCTGAGCTCTTCTGGACTGATAGTATCTGTGCCTTCACCAATTTGATGCAAGGCTGCACCGCCCGTAAAGAAATGCGGTGCGGTGTTTTCATCCACACTAATGTGTGAGTTTCGATGGGTGATAGCTCCGCCGGTTGACGGGCACATTGCCGCCAGCGCCAGACAATTGCTGGCCGTACCGGATAACACTGGAAACACATGAACGCTTCGTTCGAATATTTCGCTAACGCAAGCGTTCAGCTTTTCAGTCAGTCGGTCTCCGCCATAAGGAAGATCTGTGCTTTCCTGTAGGTGTTGCTGGATATAATTTAAAATTTCCGGGCTTGCCGGTGCAGTATTATCAGACAAAAACATGGTGGGGGTATCTCAGGCCGTGCCTACTTGATCTTCACTGGAATCAGCGTTGTATTCAAATTTATAGTCTGAAGCGCCCTCGCCGGTAGAGGTAAAACTTCCAGAACCGCTGATATTCATCAAGCCACCTCTGCCAGAACCTGACACCACCTTAAACGTACTGCTTGCAACACCAATACTGAACTTGCCATCGTGTTGCAGCACGAAACTGCCTTGCTTGCCGCCAATGCTAGCTTGCACTGTCTCAAAACCCAGGAATCTCGCCGATTTATCGGCGGCATGCAGCATTAGATACTCTACTTTGCTGCTTCCATCTATATCGCCAGAGTAGTTTTGAACAATCGATGCTTTATTTAAACGCGTACCGTCATCACGCTCATCGACCGTAGTCTCGTCCCAAGAGTCGATTGTGAAACTGCCTTCTGCGAGAGTGCCCATGCGTGATATCCGAATATTAAAACGATAAGCAGAAACAGTATCAGTCTTTGCTTTTGTGCGCCAGCGTATGCGCGTGTAGCTCCCAATTGCGACCGTCGAAGGGCACAATATTCATCTCGGGTAAATCACCGTCAATACAACGCGCATTCACGCTGATGCCATCCGGGTTGGAACGCGGAGTATAGAAAGGCTTAACACCGCAGTGCTTGCAGAACGTATGCTGGGCTACACCGGTGTTAAACTGATAAGCGCTTAAATGTTGCTCGTCGGTGAGCAGACGAAACTGCGACCTGGGCAGTATCACGTACAAATTGCCCGTCTTAAAGCAAATCGAGCAGTTACAGTCGTCCACCACCAATGGCACGACCGCATCGAACTCTATTTGCACTGCTTGGCAATGACAACTTGCTGAAAACGTTTGCATCACGCACCAAACCTCTTTACGACACCTTCTCGGCGCTCTTTTAGTTGTTGTTTACGCCGTTCTTGGTCAACGCGATTGAGCAAGTGCGGATATTTCGCATGAAGTTCAGCGACGCTTAATTGTTCGCAGCTTGGCTTCGGATAATGATCTGCACCTATCCAACGATACGTTATATAACCTTCTTCATGACCGCTGGGATCTAGCCAATTGTCTGCGCCCAGATCATCATGACTGATCAATACACAAAGTTCACCATCATCTTCAAGCGCTGCGTAATGGCAATTGGTGTTGCTCAGGTGGTAGCGATAGTCCATCGTTTCCCACCAATAGTTGCCAAACTCTACAGCCCAATAATCTGCCTTGGGCGGCATCACCCTGACCAGCAGTACTTCGTCTTTGGCTAGCTGCCAATACGCGATGATAGGTGCACCACCCGGCGTAAAGTCGATCTTGTTTTTTTCCAGTTCCCCATACGACATAAACGTATTGGCTTGCTGTTTCCAATTGTCGATCATGTCTGCCCAGTAAGAGACAGACCAGTTTATCCAGTGTGCAGATTGCTGCAGGCCACGCTGTAAATCTTCAGGTTCAAATATCGGGTGCGCGGCGCTGTTGCTCAGGCATTCAATGTCTGCCTGCATAGGCGTTTCATTGTTCCAGTCAGCGAAGAACTGACGAAAAGTAATTCGATAGGTAGCTGCAGAAGATTGAATCCAGTTTTTACCAAGGCCCTCCAGATTAGTGGGGCGCGGCTCCGGGCTAACAATTAATTCGAAATTACCGTCATTATCAACGTTCAGATCTTTGCCGAGCACGGTGGCAACCACTTGCCCACCCCAGGGTGTATTACCGTTTTCCAGCACGGTTACGGCGAAAAAGGCAGCGCTTCCTTTGTTGCCAGATAAGCGATAGCTGTGCTGCCCATTGATCGGCGCGCCGACATAAAGTGCATCTGTATTATCGCCGCCTTGTTTTCGCAGCGGATCAAAGTAATGCAGCAGCTCCGGAAAATCTGGATTGCAATTTTCCATTTCAAACTGCATGGCCAGTGACACATTTCGCGCAAGTAAACGCAAGCCACTTGCTTTTGACACCGGGCTTTGCGGCCCGTTGTCACGAAAGATAATGTCACCACTGGCTTTTAGCGAATCACAAAATTGCGCCCAACTGTCGCGCAGTTGTTGATCTTGGTCGGTCATAGTGCCTACACCTAATGCCCTGTTATTCTCAAAAGCATTATAACCGTGTGCCAGTATGATGTAAGCGTGGAATCAGGATCGACGCCAGGTGTGATATTTGGACACCAAATTCAGCAAGCCTTCGGGCTTATGCTTTTTGCGCCATTCACTGGCAGCAAATTTATTCGCTTCGTTTAAGGTAGGGTAAATATGAATGGTACCCATTAGCTTTTTAAGGCCAAGGCCGTGCTTTATCGCCAATACATACTCAGCGATTAACTCACTGGCGTGATAACCCACAATGGTTACACCCAGAATTTTATCACTGCCGGGTGCGGTTAACACTTTTACAAAGCCATGTGCCTCACTGTCAGCGATGGCGCGGTCAAGATCGTCGATGCCATAGTGAGTGACTTCCACTGCGATATTTTTTTCGCTGGCGTCTTGCTCATTAAGACCAACCCGCGCGACCTGCGGATCAGTGAAGGTTGCCCACGGAATAACAGAATAATCGGCTTTGAAGCGCTTGAACGGTCCAAACAAGCAATTGACCGATGCAAACCAAGCCTCGTGTGAAGCCGTGTGGGTAAATTGATAAGGACCGGCCACATCACCGCAGGCGTATACCGTAGGTAAAGTGGTTTGCAGGTAATCATTAACGACTAACGTGCCGTTTCGATTGAGCTCTACACCCAAATCTTCCAAACCCATATTGTCAGTGTTGGCTTTGCGCCCCACAGCAACCAATAAGTGTTCGAATTCAAGTTCGCGGGTTTCTCCGCCAGACTCAAGCAGTAGAACACTGTCGCCGTCGCGTTGCTCAACGGCGTTGGCTTTGCTGTCGACCAATACCTCTATGCCGTCTGCTTGCAGCGACGCTAACACCGCGTTTGCGGCATCTTCGTCTTCACGAGGCAGTACACGTGGCGCCATATCGACCAAGGTGACTTTACTGCCCAAACGCGCAAACGCCTGAGCCAGCTCACAACCGATGGGTCCGGCGCCCATCACTGCTAAGGTACGTGGCAGCGCATCCAAACCCCACACTGTATCGGACGTCAGGTAATTAATTTGATCAAGCCCGGGTATTGGCGGCACAAACGGTCGCGCACCGCTGGCAATAATAATATTTTTGGCGCTGAATCTTCTGGTCTCACCATCGGGCTGACTCACATCAACCTCCCATGGCGAGACAATCGTTGCTTCGCCGGACTCGCATTGCACACCTAGCCCTTCGTAACGCTCGACCGAATCGTGCGGCTCTATCGCCTTTATCACGTTTTGCACCCGCTGCATTACAGCTGGAAAGTCGGCTTTAACTTGTTCCGGTGCGCTCAGGCCGTAATCCTCGGCACGCTCTATGTAATGTTTGATTTTCGCTGAGCGCAAAATCGCCTTACTCGGTACGCAACCGGTGTTCAGACAATCTCCGCCCATTTTGTGGCGCTCGATCAGTATTGCCTTGGCGTTTACGGTAGCGGCAATTAACGACGACACCAAACCCGCACTGCCCGCACCAATCACAATAATATTGGCGTCAAACTGGCTGGGCTTGTTAAACGCTGCCAAACGTTTTCGGTCAGCAAAGAAACTCATCATTCGGCCTCCGGGACCTTGGAAAACCGACCCATAATTGCTTTAACAATGAATGGAAATGCGGCCAGCAATAAGAAAGAAGCAATCAGAGCCGGCGAAAACACGCCGCTTATGGAATCAATGTTAGCCAACTGAACGCCAGCATTTACATACACCATGGTGCCCGCCAGCATTCCCAATTGGCTAACCACAAAAAACACACCAGTTTTGATTGGTGTAAGACCCATCAACATATTCACCAGGAAATAGGGAAATGCCGGAATCAAACGAATACTGAATAAATAGAAAGCGCCGTCTTCTTCTATACCCTTATTTATGGCCTCCAGGTAACCGCCAAATCGAGCCTGCACCCAATCGCGCAGCAGTGTTCTGGACATCAGGAATGCAATGGTGGCTCCGATTGTGCTGGCAAACGAGACCAATAGCGTGCCCAACCAAAAGCCAAAAATAGCCCCCCCGGCTAGAGTCAGGCCTGAGCCCGCACCGGGCAGCGAAAAACCCGCCGCCAGAATATAAATAGCCAGGTAAATCAGGCAGGTACGCAGCGGGTTTGCGGCGTAATAATCAAACAAGGCCTGCTTTTGCGTGTTGAAATAGTCGAGATTGAAGTACTGGCCGAGATCAAATACGTAAAATGCAGCGAATACCGCCAAAATCAGCAGCAGAATTATTATTTTTTTTGTTGTCACCGATCGACTCACAGTACTTATGGCTTGGCAGAATACCACTTTCGGACCACTTCTGGCCGCAGCGGTTCCATTACAAACAATGATTGAGAACCCTTGAATAATGCCAGTGCTGCCCATATTATCTTGTCACATTGACGATATTTCGCTCTGCATCAACCACACCAAGTGTTTTTCCTGCGCGAATATTAACCACCGGCTAGTTGCCATTTTTGGAGTAAAACCCTATGAGCGAACAGATTGTTCACGTTACAGACGCCACATTTGAAGAAGAGGTTATCAATTCTGATATCCCTGTATTAGTTGATTACTGGGCTGAGTGGTGTGGTCCTTGCAAAATGATTGCTCCGGTGCTGGATGAGCTGGCGGCCGAATACGACGGCAAAGTCAAAATCTGCAAAGTAGACGTGGATTCCAATCAGGAAACCGCAGCGCGATTTGGCGTACGCGGCATCCCTACGCTGATGATTTTCGACAAAGGCGACGCGCAAGGCCAGAAGGTAGGCGCCCTGTCCAAGAATCAGCTGAGTGAGTTCATCAATACTACTGTTGCTTAAAGACAATGACCGCAGCTTGTTTGTCTGGCCTTTGCACGCCGCAAAGTACAGGCAAATGCGCTGTGCAGTTTTTACTGGACTTGTGAGCGAGTTCACACTATATTTAGGCTATAAAGTCTATCGCTAACCCTCTTCTTTCTTAAAAACCAAAACAAATACTAATCGCTTACTCCAACGCAGAGGCGTTTGTAGCCGTGTGCTACAGCAATGCCGTTAACTGCAGTCAGTTACCAAACTCGCACATTCAGCTCCTGCCCGCGTAAGCACAAAACCTCTCAACACTCTGGAAACTCTGAGTCCATGAATCTTACTGATCTCAAAACCAAACCCATTAATGAACTGATCGACATCGCCAAAGAAGTTGGTCTGGACAATATCGCTCGCTCACGTAAGCAGGATATTATTTTTTCCATCCTTAAGCGTCACGCCAAGAGCGGCGAGGACATATACGGGGATGGCGTATTAGAAATTTTACAAGACGGCTTCGGCTTTCTGCGTTCAGCAGATTGCAGTTATTTGGCCGGCCCTGACGACATTTATGTATCACCTAGCCAGATTCGCCGTTTCAATTTACGAACCGGTGACACCATATCCGGCAAGATTCGACCACCAAAAGACAGCGAACGATATTTTGCGCTGCTGAAAGTCAGCGACATCAACTTCACCAAGCCCGATAACTCGCGGCAAAAAATTCTGTTTGAAAACCTCACCCCTCTGTTCCCAACCGAGCGTTTGGAACTGCAGGTTGGCAATGGCAGCAGCGAAGATCTTTCTGCACGAATCATTGACCTGGTTGCACCGATTGGCAAAGGCCAACGCGGTTTGATCGTGTCACCACCTAAAGCCGGTAAAACCTTGATGATGCAGGGCATTGCCCAAGCCATTATTCGAAACAATCCTGAGTGTTACATAATTGTTCTGTTGATTGACGAGCGACCGGAAGAAGTAACCGAAATGCAGCGTTCGGTGCGGGCAGAAGTGGTTGCCAGTACATTTGATGAGCCGCCATCACGTCACGTTCAAGTGGCAGAGATGGTTATCGAAAAAGCCAAACGTTTGGTAGAACACAAAAAAGATGTTGTTATTCTGTTAGACTCTATTACTCGATTAGCGCGAGCTTACAACACGATCGTACCGTCTTCAGGCAAGGTATTAACCGGTGGTGTTGACGCCCATGCACTGGAACGCCCCAAGCGTTTTTTCGGTGCGGCACGAAACATTGAAGAAGGCGGCAGCTTAACCATTATTGCTACTGCACTGATTGATACTGGTTCCAAAATGGACGAGGTTATCTACGAAGAATTCAAGGGCACCGGTAACATGGAATTGCACCTCGACCGCAAAGCGGCCGAGAAGCGAATTTACCCAGCCATCAACATTCGCCGCTCTGGCACACGTCGTGAAGAATTATTGACCACTGATGACGAGCTGCAAAAAATGTGGATTCTGCGCAAGTTGCTGCACTCTATGGAAGACTTGCCGGCGGTAGAATTCTTGCTGGACAGACTCAAAGATGTGAAGACCAACGAAGAGTTCTTCCTGTCGATGAAACGCAAGTAAAGCCACACCAAACACAATGGCAGACTTCGCTCTGCATGAACGCCTGGCCGCTGACTGTATACACGTTGGCGATCTACCGCTGTGTTGTTTATTACTAATGAACGATCAGCAGTACCCCTGGTTTATTCTGGTTCCTCGCGTTAATGATATTCGCGAGGCATTTCAGTTGTCACATGATCAGCAACTACAGCTGAACAAAGAATCCAATTCACTTTCAAAAGCGATGGCTTCGGCTTACAACGCCGACAAAATGAATGTGGCTGCATTAGGAAATATGGTGCCGCAACTTCATGTGCATCATATTGCACGCTTTGCTGATGACGCTGCCTGGCCTAAGCCGGTGTGGGGAGTTGCGGATGCGGTTGCTCACTCTGTGGAATCACAGAGTACGATGCTGTCGAGTTTGCGAGAGCAGGGAATTGACTGTGATATTAATTGGATTTAGATACGTCTGAATTCGAAATTTGAATAGAGAAGTTGGGATTGCTGTTAAAGACCGGCGCTGAACCACATGCAAGCTTTTGGGACACGACGTAAATACATCCCTGTAGTCTTGTGTTCGGGGTCCCTCCCTCACACAGTCCCAAAAACTTGCATGCGGTTCAGCACCTCAGTGCTGATCTCAAAGATCGATTGTGTCTAATAAACTTGAATGTGGCACTTAGGCGACAAATAGAATGTGGGCTAGAGAGACTGTGTGAGAGAGGGACCTCGAACACAAGCCCCCATGGATGGGTTCACGGCGTGTCTCTCTAGCCCACGTTCTGTTTGTCGCCGGTCTCCAGTTAAAACCGCATCGCTTACTGATTTTCGACTCAAAAACTATTCGGACGGCCCAGGCAAAGCGTTCTCTACAGGACGCTCATCCATACCCAGCGCTTTCTGATATTGCTGATTACTCTGCTCACTGTCACCCAGCTTGGCATACAACTGTCCAAGCTCACCATAAGTGTCAGAATCAGGCTTAATCGCCAAGCTTGATGAGAAGTACTCTTGTGCTTTTTCAAGCGCACCATCGGCGGCGCATATCCGGCCTAATGCTTGCAACAGATCAGCATCATCGGGGCGCGACTTTAACCACCCTTCCGCTACCGAACGCTGCTTACTCAAGTCACCGCGAACTTGACCGTAAATGCCAATCAGTTTTGACGACCAGTCTTTTTTCAACGTAGCGCGTAACAAAGACTCCGCTTCGCTATTTTGTTCAAAACGTATGAGTGCACTGGTATATTCAGCAACCAACAGCTCATCTTTCTTAAGATGCTTGGGCACCTCGGTCCAGACAGTTTGCAGTTCGGCTGCAACTTCTACGTTGGTCAAGCGTGCTTCAAAGGTTTTTCGTTCAAGTTTGAGCAGGGCTTCTTCTGGCAACAACTTCTTTCTGCGCAATACCGGCAACAGTTGCTGCAAGCCCGCCCAGTCTTCCAGGTTCTCGTATACATTGGCTGACAAGCGCAGCGCCAGATCATTTTCCGGCTGCTCGCTTCGAATTCGATTTAGATTCGCCAGGCAATTTTCATATTCGCCTTTGTTGAGTTGCAACTCGGCTTGCGTGAGGCCAATCGCCAGTTGGGCATCAGGTGTACTGGTTTCAGCAAGCTTTAGAAACTCTTCGCACTGTACCGTATCACCTGCAGCGTCACTGGCGCGCGCAGCCATCAGATAGCTAAGCAAAGGAGTTGGTGATCGCTCTGCGCCGCGCGAAAATGTTTTCGCAGACGCTTTCCAGTTGCCTTCCATGTATTGAATCAAGCCCTGGGTTACTTGCGCTTCGTTTCGGCGCGCCTGACGACCTTCACGCCAGTATCGAAGGCTGCGACCTGAATAGCGTATTTTCATGATCAGGCGAACCAGCCAGTACAGCAGGAACAAAACCAAGGCCAGTGCTAACAACCCGGCCCACAGACTGGATTCAATACTGGTGTTGTCATAGGCAACCAATATGTAGCCTGCGTCGCGTTCAACCAACATTGCCAGGCCTATGACCAGACCGGTAATTATCAGGGCAAGAATGAAAAACTTTATCATTTGACTGGCCCTCAGCCTTCCGCAGATGCGGCGGGTGCCGCGTCAGTAGCTTCTGCCGCGGGGGCGCTAGCCTCTTCAACGGCGTTTTCTACAGCGTCAACCGCATTGTTGATACCTGATTCGATAACGCTCTCTGTAGCCTCTGTCTCAGTAGCTTCATCTTGCACAACCTCTGCTGGCTCTGGCTCTGGTGCAGGTGAAGGTGCAGGTGCAGGTGCAGGTGCAGGTGCAGACTCAGTTTCTTCTGCCTGATAATCGAGTCCGGGGCGCGCGTTTTGCTGATCCTTCTGATACTTTTTCAAGGCCCGAAAGGAACCAGAAATATCCGGTAACGGCGGGTCAACATTGAGCGTTGCCAAATCAGACAACGATTGCAATGCGGCTTGTGTGGATTTGTCGTCAATCAGAAAATATTGTGCTATCCAGCGCTGAGCTTTCTCCAGGCTGGTTTGATACACACCCTGTTGTTGAGATAACAAGGCCAGCTGCGATTGCTCTAGCATCAAGCGCAGGTTTTGTCTAAGGTACAGCTCGTCTTGCGGCTCAAGCATGGCTTCAACCTGCTCATTGTCGCGGCGTATAATGAACGCCTTACTAAACGCCGAACCGATTGCACTAACGGTTTCTTTTAAGCGCTCTGTCCAGACTTGCTGTTCATCTTGTGTTAGTAACTCGGTGTCTACTTCGGGCAAGTCAAACTCTGGTAACTCGTAAAGCTCGAGAGTTTCCACCTGTGTAGCTAATGCAGCCAACTTAAGATAGCTGCCATTTACATCCAATTCGTCTGCGCCACGCAAGCTGGCGAGGTCATCAGCGATGGCTTTTCTAACATTGTGCAGCGACACATCGTCAATACCCTGTAATACACCATCTGCAGAGTCCAACATCGCCAGTGCGCCACTGGCGTCTTTGCTCATCAGGATGCGTTGGTTGGCCAAGCGAAGCAGATACTCAACTTCCGCCAGCAACCATTGATCGCGGTTGGACGCGCTCAGTTCTTTAATATGCCGTGATTGCTTTTCAAGCGATTTGGCAAGCAAGCCCATCTCACCCTGTGCAGACTGAAACGCAGACTCACGTTGGTTAGACTCACTTTGTATTGCCGACTCCAAACCACCAAGATCATCGCGCAAATCAATGATCGCGGTTTGGCTTTGTTCCAGAAGGTCTGATTGGCTAACAGCAGCCTGGTCGGTTTGTTGCCACAACCAATACACACCGTAACCAGCGGCACCACTCACCAATAAGGTGATCAATACAAAAAACCACAACAAACCTACTTTGGGTTTGCCGTCTTTTGCTTTCGGTTTCTTCGCTTTGGCAGGCGCTTTTTCAGTACTGCCCTGCTCTGCTGGTGTCAGCTCACTATCGCCGCTGTTTTCCGTATCCGTCATTGTTGCTTCGTCCACCATTGTTCTAATTCAGCCACTATATCCGCCATTCGAATACTGTCGGCACACACAACATGCCGAGCACCCTGCTGCATTGCGGCGTTTGCCACACGCTTGCCTGGTACCAGTATGGTAGCTTGTTGCACATTTGCCCGCATTTCACGCTTTTCTGCAAGTAAAAAGGTGTAATTTAATGAGTCTGCACTGCTTGCGATGATGACATGAGGCTTGCCGGCCATACTCGACAAATATGATGCCAGAAGGTCGGCGTTCTGCCACGCACCGTCGCGCCGGTACAATTCACAATAGTCCACGGTTGCGCCACGCGAACTGAGCGTGTCACCAAGCATTGTGCGCCCCCCTTGCCCACGAACAATCACCCAACGCTGGCCGCTGACATTGTGCGTTGCCGGATCGTGCAAGAGCGTTTCACTATCAATCGCACCATTTGAGCGCACGGCAAATCCATGCTCGGCAGCAATCTTTTCAGTGGTTTTACCAACGCAGAGCCAATCAAACACTGGCGTAAAACCCAGCTTGTTTTGTGCAGCGGCCAAAGCATTTACTGCATTGGCGCTGACGAATACACCAAAATCCGCCTGGCGAAGCATATCTTCTGTACCGGCCGGCAAAGGTAATGGCTCTATGGCCAAGGTCGGGATATGTTGTATGTGCGCACCCAATGCAAGCAATTGCCGAGTCCATTCACCCGCCTGCGCTTGCGGACGCGTCAGCAGGATTGGCAGCCCCTTCAGGGCATCAGGCCTGGAAACGTTCATCAAATGCTATTACGCACCGTACACTGCTTGCAGAATATCGCCGGCTCCCTGGTCAAGAAGCTGCTCTGCTATCTGTTTGCCAAGGTCTTCTGCCTTAGTCGCTATCGCACTGCCATCCGCCAGCAACAAGATCTGGCCGTCGGGGCTGGCTACTCTGGCTCGGAGGGAAACAGAATCATCATCATAGGTTGCATACGCAGCGATAGGCACTTGGCAGCCGCCCTGTAAGGCACTGTTCAGTGCGCGCTCGGCACTGACACAGGCAATGGTAACGGTGTGATTCAACGGCTCAATAATAGCCTGGGTGTGTTCATCATTAGCGCGCAGTTCTATGCCTACCGCACCTTGCCCTGGAGCCGGCAAACACAATTGTGAATCCAATTGTTGGGCAATGCGGTCAGACATCTCCAGGCGCTTTAAGCCTGCGACGGCAAGAATAATGGCATCGTACTCGTCGTTATCCAATTTGCCGAGTCGGGTGTTTACGTTACCGCGACAATTCAACACGGTAAGATCAGGCCGATAATGTTGCAATTGACTGGCTCTGCGCAAGCTGGACGTGCCCAGCCTGGCGCCTTGAGGCAAATCGTCCACGCTGGCAAAGTGATTCGAGACAAAGGCGTCGAACGGATTTTCACGTTCACAGATCACGCCGAGACAAAGCCCTTCGGGAAATTCCATGGGTACGTCTTTCATTGAATGCACGGCAATATCGGCTTCATCGTTCAGCAGGGCATGCTCAAGTTCTTTTATGAACAAGCCTTTGCCGCCAATTTTGGATAAGGCAGTATCCAAAATTTTATCGCCACGGGTCGTCATCGGCACTAGCTCTACCGTGAGATCCGGGTGCAAAGTTTGCAGCTGGCGTTTTACGTATTCAGCTTGCCAGAGTGCAAGCGGGCTTTTGCGTGTTGCAACGCGCAATGTGTCGGTCATGGTGTTATTCCTGGCTGCGACTATGATACGAGCAGCCAGGTAAATGAACAAACAGGAAGTGCTACAAATTGTGAGCACTTCTGGAAACAAAAAAGGCCACTCTCAGGCGGCCTCTTTTACAAAGACGCCCCAAGGCGTCTGGATGGTCAATACTCGCTTTACAGCGTTTGCATTAACTTTCGTACCCGTGGCAAATGCCGACGGCTAACCTGGGGTCGTAGCTCGATGCCATCCAGCACCAGGCATTGCACGCCTTCCTGATTACGCTCCATTCCAAGAATGAAGTTGATCGCTACCAGTGAGTTACGATGCACACGTATCAATTTGTCTGGAAACTCTGCTTCCAATTCTTTCAATGTGTCATCGATCAGCAAGTCGCCTTCATTATGATAAGCGGTTACGTATTTGTGGTCGGCACGAAATACACGAACGTCTGAAAACGGTACCATCTGAATGCCACGCCGTGAACGCGAGGTGATGTGTTCACGTTGCTTGAGAACACACTCAGAATCGTTTGCTGCGTTAATTGCATTTAATTGCAGGCGATTCAGTCGCTGCGCTTTCAACAGGGCAGACTCCAGGTTTTCCTGGCGAACCGGCTTCAACAAATAGCCAACGGCTTCTGCTTCAAACGCTTCAACACCGTATTCATCATACGCTGTGCAAAATATAATCGCCGGGGCATTGTCATCATCTGAAATGCGGCGGGCAGCCGATAAGCCATCCATTTCCGGCATTCGGATATCCATCAGAACAACGTCTGGACGGGTTTGTTGGCACTGTGTAATTGCCTCTGCGCCGTTGCTCGCTTCTGCGATTACGCGCCAATCACGGGTTTCGTTAACCATGCGCTTGAGCCGATCTCGCGCCAGAGGTTCATCATCAACGATCAAAACATTCATTGTTGGTGGCTGCCTTTCTAAGGTTTTATAATGTTACTTTTTAACAGAATAGCTGATTTCCGCAGAAAATCGATATCCGTCATTAAATGTTTTCACATTGGCGTCAGGGCCAAAATGCGCACGCAATCTAGCGATGGTATTTGCCAGCGCGATGCGGTTTCCGCGGGGTAATTCTTTTTCGTCAAACTCGGTCTGCTCTGGCAGTGGATTGCTGACCACCAAACTGACGTCATCACCGTTCTTGCTGCCTACTATTTGCACAGTACCGCCATTAACTAACGGCTGTATTCCATGGTACACCGCATTTTCAATAATCGGTTGCAGTGTTAGTGAGGGCACGCTGGCGTCCATTAACGCATCGTCTAGCTGCCAGTCCACCTGCAATCGGTCACCGAGACGAAGCTGCTCGATACTTATATATTGTTTACACAGGTCTACTTCTTCACGCACAGCAACCAAATCGTCGCCGGCACGTAGACTTGCGCGAAACAACTCCGATATGTCTTCCACCACCCGCTCTGCCCGCTTTGGGTCGGTGCTGATTAGGCTGGCCACAATATTCATACTGTTAAACAGAAAGTGCGGACGAATACGTGATTGCAGCGCATGAATTTGGGCTTGCAGTCTGGCCTGACCCTGAATAAGAACTTGCTGTTGCAGATACATATAACGCAGCGCAATACCGCCGATTACGGCGACTACAGCTAACTGCGATGCCGTTGCCTGCCAGTCCCATCGCCATGGGCCAGGCAAACGTGATAAATAACTGTGAACCAACCATTGGGCGACAACGCTCAAAAGAAACGAAATAAACAGTATGAGCCCATAGGCAACCAACGCCCCTGGCGTGATGGGCATCCGTTGAATGCGTTCCCGGAATTTACACAACACGGCAGCGCACAACAGCACGTTCCACTGCACATAGAACGAAGCCGTGGCGAAGTGCGCCCAATCGAAGCTGCTCACGGGTCCAAGCAAAAGTGTTTGTACCAGCACTAACAGCTGCGCTGTTACGATCAATACGAACAGTGGCTGAACCTTGCAAAGATCAGGCAATACAAAATACCCAGCACGGGCCTGATCACGGCGCTCTATCGGACGCGGGTTTGGTTTGGGCATGGACATTGTCACAGTCTAGCAGGCTACTGAAAAAGGCCCTGATCGCAGATTACTCAGTGCTGGTATACTGCGCCGTTTTCAATCGCAAAGAGAGTTCCCGTGAGCGATCAGACCAATAGCAGTTGGGGCGGCCGGTTTTCCGAACCCACCGACGAATTTGTGCAACGCTTTACCGCGTCGGAGCAATTCGACAGGCGTTTGTATAGAGAAGACATTCAAGGCTCACTCGCGCATGCCGCCATGCTGTGTCAGCAAGGCATCTTAAGTGCGACCGAGTTAGCCGCTATCGAGCAAGGCCTGCATGATATTCAAAACGATATCGAGCAAGGCAAATTTGAATGGTCAGTAGCACTTGAAGACGTGCACATGAATATTGAGGCTGCTCTAACTGCCAAAATTGGCGACGCTGGTAAGAAATTACACACCGGCAGGTCGCGCAATGATCAGGTTGCAACCGATATTCGACTGTATATGCGTGAGTCCATTGACCGCATCAGTATCGAGTTGAGCCGGCTGCAGCAGGGCCTGCTTGAGCTGGCTGAGCGCGAAGCGGCCACGGTAATGCCAGGCTTCACGCATTTGCAAACTGCACAACCAATTAGCTTTGGTCATCACATGCTGGCCTGGTTTGAAATGCTGGACCGTGATTTTGATCGACTGCAAGACTGCCGCCGCCGGGTAAACGTGAGCCCATTGGGTGCGGCGGCTCTGGCTGGCACAACCTATGACATAGACCGCGACTTCACGGCAACCCAGCTGGGGTTTGACCGCGCCAGTCGCAATTCCCTGGACTCGGTCAGCGACAGGGACTTTGCCATTGAATTTTGTGCCGCAGCCAGCCTGATCATGACGCACTTGTCGCGTTGTTCGGAAGAATTGGTGTTGTGGACTTCAGCGCAATTTGACTTTATTGAACTACCTGATCGTTTTTGCACCGGCTCATCGATCATGCCGCAAAAGAAGAACCCTGACGTGCCAGAGCTAGTCAGGGGCAAGACAGGCCGGGTAAATGGTCATTTAGTGGGCTTACTCACTCTGATGAAGGGGCAACCACTGGCATACAACAAAGACAATCAGGAAGACAAAGAACCATTGTTTGATACCGTAGACACGGTGCACGACTGCTTGCGCGCATTTGCCGACATGGTGCCGGCGATTGTTTGTAAACCCGACGCCATGCGAGCGGCCACCATGAAGGGTTTTGCGACAGCCACCGACCTGGCAGATTATCTGGTTAGAAAAGGCTTGGCGTTCAGAGACGCTCATGAAGTGGTTGGCAGTGCCGTGGCATATGGCGTCAAGCAATCGCTGGATCTTGCCGAAATCGACTTGCCAACATTGCAGGGCTTTTCGACGCTGATCAGCGAAGACGTCTACGACTTTCTGACTTTGGAAGGCGCACTGGCGGCTCGCGACCACCTAGGTGGCACAGCGCCTAAACAGGTGTTACTGCGCGTTGCGGAAGGTAAGCAAGCACTTACTAACCGCTAAGCCCCCGTTAATTGAGCGCAGTTAGTACACAGGCTTTTCAGTCTGAGCTACCGTATAATCGCGCTATCTTGAGTTTTATCGGCCGGTTACCTTATCTATGCGACGCCTTGTTTTACCTACATTCCTTGCGATCAGCGTAATCGTTCTGGCGGCTTGCGGGCAGAAAGGGCCTCTGTATTTGCCCAACAAGCCAGAGGCAGAGCCATCACCACCTGCGCAGGACAACAGCGCTGAAGAGCATGCGGATGCCACTAACGAAACTAGCCCTGTTGAGCCAGACCAATGACATTTCCCCATTATCAGTCCGGCGTACTACACGGCGAAGACGTGCCATTACCACAGATTGCTGAGCAGTTTGGCACGCCTTGTTATGTCTATTCGCGCAGCGCCATAGAACAAGCTTACTCCGCGTATGAGCAGGCGCTGACCGGTTGTGAACACCTGATTTGCTATGCCGTAAAAGCCAATAGCAACTTGGCCGTTCTCAATGTGCTGGCACGCATGGGTTCCGGCTTTGACGTGGTTTCAAGTGGCGAATTGGAACGGGTACTGGCAGCAGGAGGCTCAGCCAGTAAAGTAGTGTTTTCAGGAGTTGGCAAAACCCGGGCCGAGATGCGCCACGCACTCGAGGCTGGCATTTTCTGTTTTAATATTGAATCAGAAGCCGAACTGCATCAATTGCAACAAGTGGCCAGTGAGTTGCAGCAAACCGCCAGAATATCGCTTCGCGTGAATCCCGATGTCGATGCAAAAACCCACCCATACATCTCTACCGGCTTGAGTGAGAACAAATTTGGCATAGCCTGTGAAGCGGCCAAGGCGGTGTATCGTGCAGCGGCCGATTTGTCGCACATTGAAATCTGCGGAATCGATTGCCATATTGGGTCCCAATTGACCGAAACGGCACCTTTTCTGGATGCATTAGACCGTCTGCTAATGCTGGTGGATGAACTGGCCAATGATGGCATCACCATTCACCACATTGATATTGGCGGCGGCTTGGGTGTTTGTTATGAAGACGAACAACCACCAACCCCACAAGAATATTTGCAGCAGGTACGCGACCGGCTTGGCGAACGCAAGGTGCAATTGCTGGTTGAGCCCGGCCGATCGATAGTGGCCAATGCCGGCGTATTGGTCACCTCGGTGCTTTACCTGAAGAGCAATGAAGATCGACATTTCGCGATAGTGGATGCCGCAATGAACGATATGATCCGGCCTGCACTGTATCAGGCCTGGCTTGGCATAGACCCGGTGTTGGAGAACGCCGAGCGCGCGCCACAACGCTACGACGTGGTGGGCCCTATCTGTGAAACGGCGGACTTTTTAGCAAAAGACCGAACGCTGGCTATTCAAGCTGATGATCTGTTGGCTGTTAGGTCCTGCGGCGCCTATGGTTTTGTGATGAGCTCAAACTACAACAGCCGAGGGCGTGCCGCCGAAGTGATGGTAGATGGCAAAAACGCCTATTTAGTGCGCGCCAGAGAAGACTTTGCCCATCAAATTGCTGGCGAAGCGCTGCTACCGGGTAGCGACTGAACATGCTGATCAAGTTCACCAAAATGCATGGTCTGGGCAACGATTTCGTTGTTCTGGATTTGCTGGCGCACAATATCAGGCTGAACAAAACCCTGATCAGGCGCATCGCCGACCGGCATTTTGGTATTGGCTGCGACCAGGTGCTATTAGTTGAACATCCGCATAACCCTGATGTTGATTTTCGCTATCGAATCTTTAATCAGGATGGCACCGAAGTTGAGCAATGCGGCAACGGCGTTCGTTGTTTCGCCAAATACGTTCACGACCGGCAACTGACCGGCAAACGCGAAATAGTGGTGGAAACCAGCAACAACCAGCTGGTACTTGAACTGCAGGATGATGGCCAGGTACGAGTCAACATGGGTGTGCCACGCCTTGACCCCAACGACATTCCATTTATCGCTGACTCGCGCAGCACCAGCTACGCGCTTGAACACAAGGGCAAGCAATTTGATATCAGTGCGGTGTCTATGGGTAACCCACATATGGTGATGTTTGTTGATGATATGCGCTCACTTCGCATCAATAAGCTAGGCCGCAGTTTAAGCCGCCATGAGCGATTTCCAGAGCAGGTAAATGTTGGTTTTGCGAAAATTCGCGATCAACAGAACTTTGATTTACGCGTAGTAGAGCGTGGTGTTGGTGAAACCCTGGCCTGCGGCACGGGGGCGTGCGCGGCCTTCGTAGGTGCCCGATTACGTAACTTACTCACGGATTCGGCCCAAGCCCATTTGAAAGGCGGGGTTTTGAAACTAGAATGGCAAGGCGAAGGCAAACCGGTTTTTATGACAGGACCGGCAATGACCGTTTATGAAGGCCAGATTCGATTATGAGTGCGATTAGACCGGCTCAACAAATAGCAGAGCTTGACGACGAGCAAGTAGTGGCGTTTTTACGCGACAACGCTGACTTCTTCGATCGCCAGCCCGATGTACTTGCCGATCTCACGTTACCGCATGAGAGTGGGGCGGCGGTGTCGCTTGTAGAACGGCAACAGATTGTTCTTCGCGAACGTAACCAGGAGTTACGCTCAAGATTGGGCAAGCTGCTTGAAAACGCTCGCGACAATGACAGATTGTTTGAGTTAACCCGCCGATTGGTATTGGACTTATTGCTCGCCGACTCACTATCAACCGCCGTCGCCTCACTTGATAAAAGCCTGAGCAAGGACTTTAAAACCGATTTCAATAGTTTGTATTTGTTTGGCACCGAAGAGCTGATTGCCAGTCACTATCGCTGCGTAACCCCGGCCACGGCCAGGGAATCGGTCGGTAATTTGATGGACGCACGACAGGTTATTTGCGGCACTTTACGTCAAGAAGAAAACGAATTCCTGTTCAACGATAACGCGCCGCATATTAAGTCGGCCGCTGTTGTACCGATTGGCACGGGTACCAATATTGGCTTGTTGGCGGTTGGTAGTAGAGATCCGCAGCACTATAAAAGCGGCATGGGCACCTTGTTTCTGAGCTACATTGGCGAAGTGTTGGCACATGCCTTACCGCGACACCTATAGCAAGCCTCTAGTTAGCGATTCCAACACCACCGACGACACTCCCCTGCGCACGCTGGACTCTTTAATCAGCGAGTTTTTAGGTTACGCGCGCTCAGTGCGTCGCTTATCGAACAATACAATGGGTGCGTATCAGCGCGACCTGACCCTATTTAACAACTATTGTCTTCAGCAAGAAATAAATTGCCCTGCGCACGTAAGTGAAGCCGACGTGCGCAGTCTTGTTGGTAAACAACATCGGCGCGGTTTGTCTGGTCGCAGTATTCAACGTCTGCTTTCATCGATCCGATCGCTGTACGCGTTTTACAATCGCAATGCACTCGACAAACACAACCCGGCTCTTTCCGTTCGAGCGCCCAAGACAAACAAGACCCTGCCCAAGGCCGCAGAGGTTGATCAGTTGCAGCATTTTCTCAATATTAACGTTGACGATGCGCTTGCCGCCAGAGACGCCGCTATGTTTGAGCTGATGTATTCTTCGGGAGTACGTCTAAGCGAATTGGTTAGTGTAAACATTTCAGACCTCGATCAGCGCAGCGCAATGCTGACTGTAACCGGCAAAGGGAATAAAACCCGTAGCTTACCCGTAGGATCAAAAGCCCTGTTAGCCATTCAAGAGTGGATCAAGTGGCGGCTTGATTTTTCGCCGGCCAGTGATGAGCCCGCACTATTTTTGAGTAAACGCGGCACTCGTATTAAGCCACGCAGTGTTCAGGCGCGACTGGATTACTGGTGCAAGCAGCAAGCGATGGGGCACAAACTGCATCCGCATATGCTGCGTCACTCGTTTGCCAGTCACTTGTTGCAGTCCAGTGGTGATCTTCGCGCCTTGCAGGAATTATTGGGTCACGCCAATATCAGCACTACGCAGGTGTATACCCATCTTGACTACCAGCATCTCGCCGAAGTGTATGACAAGGCGCACCCGCGCGCCGTTAAAGCGAGCGACAGTTAATGTCTGATTCCCTCAAGGTACTGTCGTTTGATCTGGACGACACGCTGTGGCCCGTTAAGCCCGTACTTATCGGCGCTGAAAAGCGAGTGAACCAGTTTTTAGAAGAACATTGTCCGGAAGTGTTAAAACGTTTCGATCAAGACGCGATTATGCAGCGACGAATCGAGTTGTATAAGCAACGTCCGGACTTACATCATCAAATCAGCCAGTTTCGAATCGAGGCTGTGTATTTACTGATTCGTGACGCTGGTTATTCAGAACAAGATGCGCGCCGTCTTACTAAACTAGCGTTCGAGCTGTTCATTGAGGCCAGACACGACGTTACACTGTATGAGGGTGTAGAAGAAACTTTAGTGACGCTAAAAGAACGATTTCAGTTAGTGGCGTTGACCAATGGCAACGCAGACGTGATGCGCCTGGCGATCTCGCACTTGTTTGATTTTGGCATCAAAGCGGAAGATATCAATTCCAGCAAACCCGCCGCAGCGCACTTTGAATTGGCACTGCAGAGAGCTGGCATAGACGCTCACGAAATGCTGCACGTTGGCGACAATCCTGAACACGATGTGCTCGGAGCGCAGCAACTTGGTATTCCGTGCGTCTGGATAAATGCAAAAGGTGAACCCTGGCCGCATGACCAGGAACCCGATTTAATTTTACGATCGGTAAACGAGTTACCTGATGCGATCAAAACTCTTTAGACGCACGCGCCGGACGAAGCAGTCTGCAAGGTTTCCATAAATAGGCAGAAACCTATTTATGGAAATAAACTAGATAGGCTGGCTACCGTAGTCGCTGGTAGGCTTACGGGGTGGATCGGCCATGACGTGGGAATCGATCTCCGCAATTTCTCCGCCGCGCTGCAAAAACGCTTCGATTTCAGTTTCCATTTTACTGCGCAAGCGAACGCGCGTACCTACTGTACGTGTTTCTGCGTTATCGTCTTTGCTGCCCAGATAATCTTTGAGCTGATGTTCTACAGTGGCCGTTTTCATGCTGGTCATCCCCACCTGATGGTCATTTGGTCTTTTTTTAATCTAACGCGTCGAGCTAGCTGGCACTTTGCAACAGCGCGTATCCTCAGCCCTTAACAGGCAGACTTTAGGTATAGACCAGGTGTTGAGAAAAGCAAAAAAAACCGGCTAAATACAGCCGGTTTTTTTGGTTCTTTTGTAGGATGAGTATTTAGACAGCAGTATGAGTCCTTAAACAGCGTCGCTGCCTGTCTCACCGGTACGAATGCGAATAACTTGCTCAAGGTTCGACACAAAAATTTTGCCGTCACCAATCTTGCCCGTATTGGCCGCATCACTAATGGTTTCAATGGCTTGATCCAGCAAGCTGTCATCAATGGCAATTTCCAGTTTCACTTTAGGCAGAAAATCCACCACGTACTCGGCTCCGCGGTACAGCTCTGTATGGCCTTTCTGTCGGCCAAAGCCCTTGACCTCGGTTACCGTGATGCCCTGAACGCCTATCTCCGACAGGGCCGATCTGACATCGTCAAGCTTAAACGGCTTGATAATGGCTGTGACTAATTTCATGTGTGTCTCCCGCTATTCACTATGGCAGCAATAGTAGCATTTATTGATCGCCTTGATTTCACCTGCCAGGCAGTTATGTTCTGCGCTTTCTGCGCTTACATAATGTCAATTGACTTGCTGATACTCAGCACAAACGACTCGTCTGAATCGGGGTTTCCATTGGAATCTACCGTGCCAGACAGTTCTTTGTCATTAATGATGATCGAACCCGTTAAGTCGAAGCCGGCTACTTCCATGCCATAGCCCACCTCCCAGTAGTCGCCGCTGAAATCATCACCAAAGGAGCCGAAAAGAGCATATAGACCATTGTATTCTGCGCTTACGCTCAAAAAGTCATAGTCTTGCTTGTCGCCCCCAAAGTTGTCGTATTCGCCAATGGCGTAGTCTACCGACAAGAAATTCCAGCCAACGCTCAGATTCAGCTCCTGATACGTGTCGTCAAATTCTCCGGTGTAGTAATAACCCGTGAAACCAATACCGGCACTGAAGCCACCCTCGAACTCATGACCGTAGCCACCGTAAAGGTCTATTTCCAAACCGTCGTCAACGTCGGCGGCCCAGGTACCGAGATAAAAACCGCCGGCTTCCAGGTCAAGTCCGCCATTAGCAACACTGTCAGATTGAAATATGCCACGATAGAAGTAATCGGACATGACGCCAAGATTGCCGCTTACCGATACGTCGGCGCTCGCAGGCAGGGTTGTTAACATAGAAGCCGCTGCCGCTATTCCAATAAATGTTTTTTTCATGATGGTCTCCAGAAAGCTAGGCATCAGGCCCGCTTGAATTAGTGATGATTAGCATTTAGCAGGTACTGTGCCAGTTAGCGTATATCGCATAAATTCAATGGCTTAGAGTTTTTTTTCCGGCACCGGCACAGGTTTTTCGCGCCAAAATATGCCTGTGCACCGCAATGGCGCACCAAAATCTACCATCGCAACAGCCAATACCACGCACGCCGCTGCACAGTTCGGTAGAATGGGCAGCCACACATTAGCGCATTAACGATGATTAGAGACCGAATTATTCAGCAACTCAGCGATCAGCTAGGCCAACTGTTTACCAGCATCAGCGGTGGTGACAGTTCAAGCGCCGCAGACGCTCGCAACGAACTGCAAAAAAGCGTACAGTCCGTTGTTCAAAATGTATTCAGTAAGCTTGATCTTGTGACTCGCGAAGAATTTGATGCACAACAGGAGGTTTTGCGCAAAACCCGCAGTCGGGTTGAAGAACTTGAGCAGGAGCTTGAGCAGATCAACATTTCGCTGAATTCATAACCGTCGGCCTTACGGCCGACAGACCTGCAGACGTGTATCCATGGAGGGATCAATATGTCTTTTGCCGTTGTACAAACGCGCGCGCAAATTGGAATAGATGCGCCACTTGTTGCCGTAGAAACTCATTTATCAAATGGATTGCCCGCTTTTCATATCGTTGGATTAGCGCAAACCGCCGTTAAAGAAAGCAAAGACCGGGTGCGCAGCGCTCTGCTTAACGCCCATTTCGAATTTCCAGACACACGCATCACGGTGAATCTGGCGCCGGCTGACATACCCAAACACGGCGGCCGCTATGATCTGGCGATCGCACTTGGAGTACTGGTGGCTTCTGGCCAATTACCCGAGCAATCGCTAGATCGCAGCGAGTTCTATGCAGAACTAGGCCTGAATGGCGAACTTCGGCACGTAAAAGGCCTATTACCCGCTCTTATTCAAGGCGCTAGATCAGGCAACAACTTGTTTGTGCCGGCCCAAAACGCGACCGAAGCCGGCATTCTTGACCACGATGAAACCTACGCCGCTGCGCATCTTTTGGAGCTTTGTGCTCACCTCAATGGCAACACCAAGCTATCACCAGTCCCGATCACAAACCTTAAGTCTTCAGCGCAGTTACACGGCGATTTTTCCGACGTAAAAGGCCAATATATGGCTAAACGCGCCATAGAGATTGCAGCAAGCGGGCGTCACAACGTGCTGTTCACCGGTCCGCCCGGCACGGGGAAAACCATGCTTGCCAGCCGCATGCCTGGCATTTTACCAGTGCTAAGCAGCGAACAAGCGCTGCAAGTTGCGTCTATTCATTCGCTCACGGTCAGCAGCGACTTTATTCCATTTAGCGGTTCACCACCATTTCGCGCACCGCATCACAGCGCCTCGTCAACAGCCATGGTTGGCGGTGGCAGCCATCCCCGCCCTGGCGAAATATCCATGGCTCATAATGGCGTATTGTTTCTGGATGAATTCCCGGAATTCCCGCGCAGCGTTGTCGAGGTACTGCGTGAGCCCATGGAAAGTGGCGAAATTTGTATCTCACGAGCTCGCGAGCAAGTCTCATACCCCTGCCGTTTTCAATTACTTGCGGCCAGAAACCCATGCCCGTGCGGCTACGACGGCGACCAGCGCGTGCAGTGCCGCTGCACCCCTGAACAGATTGCTCGTTACAACCGGAAATTGTCTGGGCCACTGCTGGATCGTATAGACCTGCACGTTACCGTTAGCCGGGTGTCACCCAGAGAATTTGATAACAAAGATGAGCGGGAAGAGAGCAGTGCAACCGTGCTAAAACGTGTAAATACTGCCCGCGCTATTCAACTGCAGCGCCAGAATTGTTTGAACAACGACTTGAGCAGCCCGCAAATCCGCGATATTTGCAAGCTGGCTAACTCTGAGCAGGAATTGTTATACGCCGCGAGCGAACAACTCAATTTATCCGCCCGTGCTTATCACAAGGTTCTAAAAGTCGCGCGCACTATCGCGGACATGAAAGCAGAGGAGGGTATCAGTAAAGCGGCGCTATTGGAGGCGATGGGGTACCGGGCGACGGTGGAGCAATAATCGCTCTATCCGCTTTGCGCGGGGCGCCACATAAACCACACTTTAGGCCCATCATCACCCAGCGTTTGCTCGCTGGTGATTTCGAAACCAAAGCGCTCATACAGCGGAACATTGCTTTCGTTAGAACTTTCGAGATAAGCGGGCATTGCATGCTGATCAACCACCTGCAAGCCTTCCCTTAACAGGGCGCTTCCTATTCCCTTGCCCTGTTGGCCATGCCGTGCGCCCAACATATGTAAGTAATAGTGAGCTTGTGTGGGTCGATGCTCAGCGAATACTCGCTCAATCACGCCGCCGCGCTTAACACACTGAAAACCGTGCTTGAAGATAATCGGTACGAATACACTGAGCAAAGGCAGTAGAGGCGCACTCTTTACGTCTGCCGCGGGCGGTAACCAGCAAGATGCTCCTTGCCCATCACCCAGAACCCAGCAGTGCTTGTGCGGAAGATAGGCCTGCACTAAGTCAACCGTGAAAAACTTTTGATCGTATTTCGAATCTGGAATAACCCAGCGTACGACCGGATCATCCTGAAAGGCATCTGCCAGAATCTCAGCCAATAGCTGACTGTCGCCATCACCAGCTATGCGCGCTGAATATTTTGCTGTTGAGTGGGGCTGTTCAGCAACAGGCGCGATTGAATCCGTCACACTGCAAGCAATACTTTAGCGTTCAGCAGCTGACATAAGGCGTCGAATGGTACGGCTTCGCTAAAGTAGTGTCCCTGCATGGCGTCACACTGGTGCTTCTTGAGGAAACGTACTTGCTCAATTGTCTCCGCCCCTTCAGCCACAATATTCAGGTCCAGGCTTTTGGCCAGGTTGATCATCGCTTTCACTACTTTTGCGTCAGAGTCACTGCTCAAAATATTTTTTACCACGCTGCGATCAACCTTTACCGCTTGAATTGGCAGCCGCTGCAGTTGTGGAAACGATGAAAACCCCGTACCGAAACCGTCCAGCGTGAACCGTGGACCAAGCGCGTGCACTGCTTGCATTACACTTAACTTGTCTTCCACGTTATGCATCAAGGCGGGTTCGGCAATTTCAAGTTCCAAACGGCGTGCATCGATTCCGCTTTGTTCGATAATTTGAGTAACAGTACTGACAAAGGCGGGATCTTGAATTTGTTGCAGCGATAAATTAACGGCCACATTTAGCGCCGGGTAACCCAGGTCATCAAGCTTGCTCAGCACCTGACAAGCCTCGTGTATTGCCCAGTAGCCAATCTGCACAATTTGACCTGTTTCTTCAGCGGTTTGCAGAAAATCTTCCGGCTTCAGCAAACCATCATTCGGATGTTGCCAGCGCAGCAAACACTCAATACCATTGATCTTGCGGCTGGCCAAATCAACTCTGGGATGGAAGTAGAGCAGCCATTCGTTGTTTTGCGAGGCTTGCTTGAGCTCCTTGTCCAGACGATTATGATCCAGCGCGTCTGCACTCATTTGGTCGCTGTAAAACTTGTACGCGCTGCCCTGAATTTCCTTGGCTTGATACATTGCAGTATCAGCATGCTTCAACAGCGTATCAAAGTCAGTACCGGCGTCGGGGTAGGGTGCAATACCAATGCTGCAACCTGCCACAATTTGATTATCGAAAATGGTAAATGGCTTGCCCACTGTGCGAATGATTTTGCGTGCCACGTTAATGATGTCGGCGCGCGAATTAACGTCTTCAAGAACCACTGTAAACTCGTCGCCACCAAGCCGTGCCACGCTGTCTGTTTTTCGCATGCACGCTGATAAGCGCTCGGCGATCAGCTCAATCAAGCGGTCGCCTGCATCATGACCATAGGTATCATTCACGGCCTTAAAGCCATCAAAATCCAGAAACAGTAAGGCAACACCTTGATGCCCTCGCTCAGCGCGTTGTATGGCGCGCTCGAGACGATCTTTAAACAACACCCGATTAGGCACACCGCTCAATGCGTCGTAATGCGCCAGCCGTGACAACTTAAGCTCGGCTTGTTTGCGGTCTAGTGCGTAGCGAATCGCTCGCTCAAGTACTCGCGTGTTGAGTTGGGTTTTGGTCAGGTAGTCAGACGCACCCGCCTTGATCACTTCCTGGTCCAGCTGTTGGTCCAGGGTGTCGGTCAATACAATGATCGGTTCGGTGCAGCCGTGTTGGTTTGCCGCATGCAGTAAACGCCGGCCTTCGTCCGGAGCAAATTCCGGATTGTAATCAAGTAACACAACATCATGAATCTGACCGAGCATGGCTTCCAAGGCGTGCTCAAGATCAGCGCACCAGGTTAGCTCGAAACGGCGGGGATCGATAGCTGAGAGCACATGTGACACCCGCAAGTAATCGCTCTTGCGCTCACTCACCAAGAGTACACGTATGCTGCTGTGCAGCGCTTTTTCAACCCCGCTGTCGGGTACCAGTGACAATTCCATGCAAGTACGACTGTGCAGTAATTCAACGGTGTTTGCAATGTCTAGACCTGCCATTTGTCGCTCATAACAGGAGTACGTCTGTTACTATACGCGCCCGCTGAATTCCAGATGCCGTACACCTCGTTGAACTCTTTGAACGCACCGCAGCAACGCGCGGTTAAATACATTGATGGCCCCATGCTTGTGCTCGCCGGTGCAGGTAGCGGCAAGACACGCGTTATCACTGAAAAAATAGCGTATCTGGTCGGCCAGTGTGGCTACACGCCGAATAAGATTGTGGCCGTTACTTTCACCAACAAGGCCGCGCAGGAAATGCGCCACCGCCTTGCCAATACACTGGGCAAGCAGGCTCGCGGCGTTGGTATATCAACTTTTCATACGCTTGGTTTGCAAATTCTGCGTCGCGACCTTGCCATGTTTGACCTCAATAGTGGCTTCTCAATCTTCGACGCTGAAGACTCGCTGGGCTTACTAAAAGAGCTGGCGATGCATGAGCGCGGCGATGAGGTAGAAATTGTTAAAACCTGCCAATACCTGATATCGGATTGGAAAAACGAATTGCTGCGTCCTGAAGATGTCCGCAGCTTAGCCAGCAACCCCGTGGAGTTGCAGGCAGCGGCCTTGTTTGAGAGCTATCAACGAAGCCTCGCTGCTTACAATGCGGTGGACTTCGATGATCTTATCTATCGCCCGGTGCTGGCCTTGCGCGACAATCCTGAGCTGTTGGAAAAGTGGCAGTCGCGGGTGCATTATCTGTTGGTCGATGAATATCAGGACACCAACACCAGCCAGTACGAATTAGTGCAGTTGTTAACATCAACCCGACAAATGCTCACCGTAGTGGGCGATGACGACCAATCAATTTATGCCTGGCGCGGCGCGCGACCGGAGAACCTGGGCAAACTGCAGGAAGACTATCACCAACTTGAGCTAGTGAAGCTAGAGCAAAACTACCGCTCTACACCCACCATACTGAACGCCGCAAACCAACTGATTGCCAATAACCCGCACGTCTTTGAAAAACAATTGTGGAGCAGCCTTGCCCCAGGCGAGCCGATTCGTATTGAATGTCGAACCGACGACCAGGATGAAGTCGACTACATAGTAGATTCTATTCTTGATCGGCGACTTCGCTCAAATGCAGATCTGTCGGATTTTGCCGTGCTTTACCGTGGCAATTTTCAAGCCAGACTGCTTGAAATGCGCTTGCAAGCGGACCAGCTACCGTATCGAATCAGTGGCGGCACATCATTTTTTGCCCGCAATGAGATCAAGGACGTAATGGCGTACTTGCGCCTATTGGTTAACCCTGATGACGACAGCGCCTTCCTACGCGTAGTGAACGTACCCAGGCGAGGTATTGGCGCACAAACTCTCGAGACCGTAGCGTCGTATGCCAAAGGCCGCGATTGTGGTCTGTTAAGCGCTTGTTCAGAGTTGGGCTTATACACTCAATTAGCTGGGAAAGCTGCCCAATCGGTGCGTGGCTTCAGTGATTGGCTGGTTGCCAAGCAGCGTTATCTCGTCGAGAGCCCAATGGAGGCTGTGCGGGAACTGCTTGCCGATATTGGCTTTGAAGACTGGTTGCTGCAAAACAGCAGCACGCCGGCGGCGGCGGAAAGGCGGTGGGCAAACGTGCAGTTTTTGCTGGCCAGCATCGAGAAAGACTTGAACAACCGTGACGAGCAGGAAGAAACGGATCAAGCAATTGAAGCAGTGATTGGCAAACTTGTGTTACGAGACATGCTGGAGCGACAGGAAAATGAAGAAGAGTTGGACCAGATTCAACTACTAACCCTGCACGCAGCAAAAGGTCTGGAGTTCAAGCACGTGTTTATGATGGGCGTGGAAGAGCGCATTTTGCCGCATCATAACAGCATTGACGAAGGTAATATCGACGAAGAGCGCAGGCTTGCCTACGTTGGTATTACCCGAGCACAAGAGACACTAACCATGGTCTATACACGCAAACGCAAACAACACGGTCATGTTATTGACTGCGAACCATCCCGTTTTCTTGACGAATTACCCAGCGATTGCATTCATTGGCCACAACGTAACGCGTCCTCACCCGAAGCAAACCAGCAACGCGGTGAGCAAACGCTGTCGGGTCTCAAGGCCTTGTTCGACTAAGCCCGTGCTAATGCGATTTGCCTCGTTTGTTTTGTTAGCCAGTCTGCTGGTGGCATGTGCCAGTCCAGGCAAGCTGGCGCCGCAAAGCGCGGGTCCAACCGGCGGTTCAAACTCGGTTGAAAAAGCCTTACATAGCCAACTCGCGCAATGGCGCGGAACACCTTATCGTTTGGGTGGTAATACAAAGCGCGGTATCGATTGCTCTGGCTTTGTTCAGAACACGTTTCAACAACACTTTTCTATCCCTTTGCCACGAACAACAAAGCTGCAAGTGCGTGAGGGTAAGAAGATAGCCAAACGCCAGCTAAGAACCGGCGACCTGGTATTCTTCCGCACAGGTCGTGGGGTTCGCCACGTTGGTATCTATTTACACGACGGTCAGTTCATTCACGCATCGAAAAGTGCAGGGGTGACCCAGTCTGATATGAACAACAGTTACTGGGCGCCACGGTTTTGGCAAGCGCGAAGACTGGCGGGAGTGCCCTAAATTGCGCTGCAGTGTCGGGCTGGATTACTTGACCGCATCCAGCATGTAATCAACCGATGCCTGAATTTCTTCGTCCGAGCAATCCATGCACAGGCCTTTTGCTGGCATAAGGTTAATGCCAGTGATTGAATTGGCGTACAAAGTATCCAGGCCTTTGGCAATTCGTGGTGCCCACTGGGCCGCATCACCAAATTTCGGCGCGCCAGACACCCCGACCGCGTGGCATGCGGTGCATGACGCTGAATAGATGTCTTCTCCGCTTCGTGGTCCACTTGGCTTTGCAGCAGCCGCTGCCTGGGCAGCACACGGGTCGCCCTCAACACACACATCACCTACCGGCTTGGTGCGGTCAGCCACTTCTTGTGCCATTTTTTCGGTGGCCTGCAGGTTCGTTGATAACACCAGGCTGAAAAGGAGTGCCAAACACGACAATGAAGAGGTAAGAGCTGTGCGAATGTTCAAAATAACGATCTCTCGAAGAAACAAGGTTGGAAACGTCGGTCATCGGGTGCCTCACCCGATACAAGCGGCGCGCATTATAGCCTTTGCAGACGCTGAGCCCAATACGCTTGTGCATAGTTGGTGGCTGTACCAAGTTGGTAGCGACGTTTAGACACTAAGTTTAGTACGCAGTTCTTCAGCGCACCAGATCATCGCCTCTCCGCACGTCACTAATAAAATGGCATAAGTCACTAATAAAATGGCATAAATAGTCACTAAATGGCGATTTACGCCTCTCTGGCCAGAATTCACTGGTGGATTTGCCCTTGTCCCGACAAAAACGACCGTTCATCGGTACCGTGCGTCGCTAACTGGTTGTTTTTTAACGCATAAACTATTGTTTACCTAGGCTTGTTATTTTCTCGGGCGAGATGCGCGTGCGCGCATTCAAACGGTTCAAAACAAGTGCGTAGGCCTGCGCAGAAGACACTGATTGATAAGCGAGAAGAAACCCCTGGTGCCAAGAATTCCGATAGCCCTAAAGCTTGCTCTCAGCATCAGTGTACTGGTGATGTTAGGCATTGCACTGCTAACGGTAGTGCTGCTAAACAATCAATCTCGATTGGTGAGCGCGCACAGCTATGATTACAGCACGCTGATCACAGAACAGTTGGCTAACAATGCCGTTGAGCCTCTGTTCACCGATGAAACCTATCAGTTACAGGCGCTAACCAAGAAAATTGCAGATAATGAGCGAATTCTGGGTGCGGGTATTTTCGACCTGGATGGACTGCTGGTTGCCAACGATGGTTTGCTTCCAGATCGCGATGAGCTGTTGTTTGACAAGCCTTATCAAGAACTTCAGATGTCAGTACCTGACGAGAAGATGCGACCGCGCGTTGAAACACTGTCGATTCATATTGAGCCTATCCGCTTCAAGGGGGTAACCGCAGGCTATGCAGTCGCAAGCTATTCTCAAGCCGCTTTGCTGCGCTCAAGCCAAAAATCACTTGTGTGGGTTGCTGGCATCAGCGGCAGCTTGTTACTGGCCATTTGCGCTTTGGTTTACTTACTGAGTCGACGCTTGACCGAGCCCCTGCACGAACTGGTTGCTGCTAGCAACAATATACGAAATGGAAAATTCTCACCGATATCAACCCAAAGGCAAGATGAGTTTGGCCAGTTGATCAACGCTATTAATGATATGGGCTCAGGTTTGAACCGGAAAACCCAGCTTGAAGACTTAATGGAGCAAATGCTTACAAAAGGTGTGGCAACCGAGGTGATCGACCAACTGGACACAATTGGCGATGGTGGCCAGCAAGTAAACGCCACGGTGTTGTTCGCCGATATCGTCGGCTTCACCAACATCAGCGAGCAATTGTCGCCACGAGAAGTGAGCGAGCTGCTGAACGAATACTTTAATCATCTTGAGGCCTGCGCTAAGGCCTATTTTGGCACTATCGATAAATTCATTGGCGATTGCGCCATGGTGGTATTCGGTGCTCCGAAAGAAGACCCTCAGCACGAATTTCATGCTGTTGCATGCGCGGTGCTAATGCAAAAGTTGATCAGCCGCTTGAATCAAAAACGGCTTGATAACGGAGAGTTCGCGGTGGAATTGCGAATTGGTGTAAACAGTGGTCAGATGTTGGCCGGTTTACTGGGTTCGAACAATCGACTTGAATATACAGTAGTAGGTGATTCGGTTAATCTGGCTTCACGACTTTCCAACGAAGCACGCAGTGGCCAGATCATCATCGAAGAAGGCTTGTATGAGCGCGTATCCGAACACAAAACATTGCAAGTTGAGCCGCAGCGCCAGATTCGGGTGCGCGGTAAATCAGAACCAATCGCTATTTACAATGTTCTTGATCTGGATCAGATCAATCCTTTCGTAATGGAAAACCTGATTCAAGATGTACTCAGTATGCAACGAGCGGCCTGAGTGCTTATGCGCCAACTAATGTCACAATCGAGTCGCTTGCTAATAGCGGCTATGTTTGTGCTGCTTGGTGCCTGCGCCATTCAGCCAGTGGAAGAAGTGCCGCTCGATCAGAAAGTGACGCAGCTGCAGAAAGAATTTAAATTCGGAGCAGCAAAGCGAGCGATAGAGAGCGCGCCAGAAGGTGAGCAGTGGTCTGCCAAGGCCAGACAGAAGCTGCTAGATAACAACCGCAAAGCGTCAGCGGCTTACGAGCAAGCTGTCATTTCAGAAGCCAGTAGTCTGCAAAAAGAACAGGCCTGGGCGTCGGCTAATGACTTGTATCAAGGTGCACTTCAGGCATACCCGGAAAGCCAGGCATTGCGAGATGCCCTGAATACATTCTATATTTCACGGGACGATTTTCATCGCAAGCAATTGCTGGCCTATCGAGTAATGCGCGCCAAGCGCTTGCCGGGTGAATTGCAAAAACTGAAGTTAATTGGCGAGTCCGGTAATCCTGACAAATATCAGCAGGGTCTTGTAGAGGCCTCGGATATTGCTGAAGCTCTGCTTGCCGAAGGTCAGCGTTTGATGGCAAGGAAAAAGTGGCGAAGTGCAAAGAGTATGCTGCAGCTGTCCAAAGCCTTGCGTGAGGATGAGCGAACAAATACGGCATTACGTGTTGCAAAGACGCGCGTGAAGCCGGTGCGTGTCGTCAAAAAGCCAAAACCCCGTCTGGAAGAAGTCATTCCCCAGGCACAGCTTAAAGTTGATGAAGCGGCGATTGCGGCCGCACTGCACCGCTACCGTTATTCGGTGCAACAGAAGGACCTGGTGAGTGCCAGGCAGCATCTGGATTCGGCGCTGACCCTAAAGCCGGGCGACCCCGAGCTGGCAAAAGAGCAATCTCGACTGGCAGCGTTGGTTGAAACCGACGTTGTTCAGCGTATCGAACAAGGCAAATATCAGTACAGTTTGGGCGACATTGATAAAGCCATTGATCACTGGGAATACGCGTATGCCCTGTCACCTGAGGACGAGGCCTTGCGTGAGCGTTTACAAAAAGCCCATCGCTTTAGAAATCGATACGAGCAGCTAAAACGCTAAACTAAAAACTCGTTACTTTTGCGCTTCTTCGCGCCGATCGCCACGATGCTCTCTGCGATCAAAATCGTTCGGAAAATCATCACTGCTTTCTCGACGCTCGCGATCCTGCTTACGCTCTTCCAGTGCATCTTCAATTTTGCGTACTTGCTCTGGGGTAATCTGGTGTTTGCTCATGGCGTGCTCCGCGGTATTAAGCAGTTGCCAGCATCGCTGCTGGTCAACTGAGCATTTTTTGTCCTTTTGAAAACTATAGTTCAGCCTAGCGGAGTTTCAACTGGCATTAGTTCATATTGCGGGCTGTTGACTGTCACGTACAAGCCATGGTGAGCACTGTTATTGGTTGGCGATAACGCAGCGATTTCTGCCTTGCTGTTTGGCCGCGTACAAGGCCTGATCGGCCCGTGCAAATACCATATTGATATTGTCGTCTTCGCGGTATGCAGACAAGCCAAATGACATGGTGACTTCAATACTTTGCTTTTCGTACGCATACTCATACTGCTCAATCGAGAGTCGTAGTTTCTCCAACGCGATCATCGCTTGCGTCTCGTCGGTTTCCGGCAGTAACAAAACAAATTCCTCACCGCCATACCGAGCTGCAAAGTCTGTTTTTCGAAGTGAGTCTTTGATTCGAGTCGCTACTTCAACTAACACGGCATCACCCGCGAGGTGCCCAAAGCCATCATTGATTTTCTTGAAAAAATCTATGTCAGCAACCGCTACTGTTAAAGGACGCTGATAGCGTATCCAGCGCTGGTATTCCAGTTTCAAACGAGTGTCATAAGCTGCACGATTAGGTAATTTTGTTAGTGGATCGGTCGTTGCCTGTTGCTTGTGTTGATCTATTTGTTTCTGTGCTTGTGCCACTTCTTGTTGTAGCTGCAATACTTGCGTGGTTAAGGCATGCACATTTTCCTGTAACTCAAGCGCGCTGCGTTCTTGTGCGCTGTTGAACTCTTGCATATTGCCGGCAATATCATTAAGCCCTTGTTGCACTGCAGATTTCATTTTTTCGATGTCAGTGTCATGCAGTGACTCGCCGAGATCTTTCAGCACTCCGCTGATACTTTGCTCTAACGCCTTACCTTGTACACTTTGCTGGTGCTCCGCCTGCTGACAGGCCATCACCAATTCGTGCAACGACGCTAGTTCACCGATAGTTTGTTGCAGAAACCCTGCGTAGTCTTTTTCACCTTCGTAAAGTGTACCGGCAATGATTAAGCTGAGCTCTTCAAGTGTGGCGATCAGCTCATACCAATTCAAACCATGCTGTAAGGTTTTCTCTATGCGCTGTTTGCTTTCAGCGACCGAATCAGGCACTTTCAGGCCCGAGACCATGTCAATCAATACACCTTCGACGCGTTCGCTAATAGAGGTGAATGCGGGCTCTGCGGCCTTAGGGCGCTGCTCTTCAGTTTTTTGCGCCGCTAGCTCACTGGCTAGCTCCACAGATTTCTGTTCGGGCTTGGCAGCACTGTCGTCGTTAGCCACTATTTGTTGATCATGCGGCAAGTTTGCGCAGGCAGAATCAATCTGAGCTATTAGTTCCTGCAGCTCTTCGCTAGAACCACCAAACCGAACTTTATGGCGCAGCTCGTGCAGCAGATCATCCAATTCTTCGCTGGCACCATCAACAATATGGCTCAGGCGAATAAGGGCTTGGCGCAAATGATCAGCATGCTCATCATTCGCTGCTTGTTCATCAAGTAGGGTGCGGTATTTGGCTTTCCAGCGCTGGTCGTCTGGTTGTTCGGTGGCCATCACAATCCATGTTAGGCAAAAGGAATATTCAGTATAGATGGAATCGCGGCGCTTGCTGCGCCGCGGGTACAGTGGGGAAGGTCTAGTTTGCGGTGGCAGCGCGCTCTTTATTGATCAGAAAGTCTACAACATCAAGCATGTCTTGCTGACTGCCCGCCATTCGCGCAGACACACGGTATTTGCCATTCACAATCAGCTCAGGGGTGCCGGTCACTTTGTAGTTACGCGTTCTGGCATCGGCCAACCGTACGCCACTCGTTGCCGCAAATGAGTTGTAGGCTTTCCCGAAGTCTTCTGCGCTGACGTCGTGCTTGGCGAACAAAGCCGCAACCGCCGCTTCGTCTTTAAGCGGATTTCTGTTCACATTCATGGCATCGAAAATTGCCTGGTGCAGACCCGGATGCTTCTTTCTCAACTGCTGCGCGGCATAAAACGCTCGGGCATGAACAACCATATGATCTCGCCAAATGGCGGGCGATTGCCAAAAATCCACATCAGCGGCCTGATTTTCATGCCAGCTTTGAACAACCGATTCGAAACTGTAGCAATGCGAACAGCCGTACCAAAACACCTCAACCACTTCAACTTTCTTGGAATTACGGGTTTTCACCGGTGTGGCCAACAAGCTGTAATGCTGGCCTTGCTTGTATTTGTCTTCCGTGACCGCCTCGGCACAGGCCAGCAGCGGGAAAAACAGCAGCGCCAAAGCCGCCAATCGTGGAATAATTTGTAAACTCATAAAATGTTCCTGTTAACGCAGACCAGATGCATAGCTGGATACTGCTTTGATTTCAGCCGCTGTCATGCGTTTAGCAATATCACGCATCACTGATTCCGAATCATTATTGCGATCGGTAGTTTGAAACTTAAGCAATTGCGCTTCTATATACGTCGCGTGCTGGCCGCTAAGTCGCGGAAAACCCGCCAATACATTGCCTTTACCCGTAGGCGAGTGGCATGCCGTACAAGCGCTAATCCCTGAATCTTTGACCCCACCGCGATAAATTGATTCCCCTTCAGCGACCAGCTCGGCTTTAGCCACACCACCGCTCATGGTTTGAGAAGCGTAATACGCGGCCAGATTTTCAAGATCCTCGCCGCTCATATTATCCAGCTGACCCATCATCTCGGGAATACTGCGGGCGCCACTTTTAATATCATTTAACTGTTTGAGCATATAGCGCTCGCCCAATCCGGCCAATTTCGGCCAATTTGGTGCAACACTATTGCCGTCTGAGCCATGGCACGCGGCGCAAGGTGCGGCCACGTCTTTGCCCGCCGCGGCGTCACCGGCCAATGCCGGCAAACTGACGCTGGTTAACAGTGCAGCAAGTGCAGCTGAAACAATGCGGTTGCGCTTAACTGTTGAAGAGAGTACTTGTACAATGTTCATTCGATAATATGTCCGTAGATCAGGTCTGCAGGCCCCGCCAACGCTTGGAACCACCCTAAAAAAGCCGCGGAATTATAGCGGAACGGGGTGCTGGTGGCCATCCAGTGGCAAAACTCACTGTTTTTTCTGCAATAATGCGTTCGGTTTATGACTGCTAAATAGTAGCAGTAAAGCGAGAGAGACCCTTGTCCAATATTGCCTTTCAGCAGGCTCAATTTTTAATCAGCGCTCAGAAGCTCGGCCAGTGCCCACCAGATATCGGTACTGAAGTAGCCTTTGCCGGCCGATCCAATGCCGGCAAATCCAGTGCGATCAATACTATTACGGCCCAAAAGAAGCTGGCGCGAACCAGTAAAACGCCCGGCCGTACGCAGCTATTGAATTTTTTCTCGCTGAGCGACACCCAGCGATTGGTTGACTTGCCAGGCTATGGTTACGCCAAAGTATCCAAAACCAAGCGAGATGATTGGCAACGCAACCTCGATCGATACTTGCGAGAGCGTCAGTCATTATGTGGGGTAATCTTACTGTCGGATATTCGACACCCTCTGCAGGAGTTCGACCGCGCACTGCTAGATTGGAGCAGCCAAAGCGAATTGGCCATTCACGTTCTGCTGACTAAATCGGATAAGTTGAAACGCGGGCCAGCGAACAGCACTCTTCTGAAAGTTCGCAATGAGCTAAAGAGTCACCCTTGCGCCTCGGTGCAATTGTTTTCTTCTCTGAAGCGAAGTGGCTTGGAAGAAGCCAAGCAGGTCATCTCCGGCTGGTTAAATACAACCACTTAAACAAGCCCCGACCCGGTTGGGGAACCGGGGCCGGGGAAAAGTAGTGCTTATGGGGCTAGCACTATGTTGGCGCAATCCGTGCCAACACTAACTATGACCAAACGAAGTTTAGCTAGTTCCCTAAAGTCTTGTGAAGGTTGAAAAAAGTTTTGATTAGTGCGCCTCGTCCCAATTTTTACCCGAGCCCGCCTCTACTAACAGAGGCACACTAAGCTCTGCCGAGTTTTGCATAATATTCACGATGCGTTCTGAAAATTCAGCAACTTCGTTAGTTGGTACTTCGAAAACCAATTCATCATGAACTTGCATAATCATTCTAGCGCTGCTGTTCTCTGTCGTTAACATAGAATCAACCTCAATCATGGCTCGCTTGATAATGTCGGCGGCACTGCCTTGCATAGGTGCATTGATTGCCGTTCGTTCCGCGGCCTGGCGCCGCATGCCATTGGCCGCATTTATTTCAGGTAGATACAGGCGGCGACCAAAACAGGTTTCAACAAACCCCTGCTCTTTGGCAGAGCTGCGAATATTGTCCATATAAGTGGCAACACCTGGGTAGCGTGCAAAGTATTGATCTATGTATTCCTGCGCCTCACGCCGACCCACATTGAGTTGTTTGCCCAAACCAAAGGCAGACATTCCATAGATCAAACCGAAATTAATCGCTTTAGCGCTGCGACGCTGATCGTCACTGACCTCTTCTAGCTCTACGCCAAACACTTCTGCAGCGGTTGCACGATGCACATCAAGGCCTCCACCAAAGGCTTCGAGCAAACCAGGGTCTTGCGACAAATGGGCCATGATGCGCAATTCAATTTGGGAATAATCAGCCGCAACAATGGACATGCCAGCCGGCGCTATAAATGCCTGGCGAATACGGCGCCCCTCGGCGGTGCGAATAGGAATGTTCTGCAGATTAGGATCAGTGGACGACAAACGACCGGTCGCGGTCACCGCTTGGTGGTATGAAGTGTGTATCCGGCCGGTATTGCTATCAATCTGCAGCGGCAACTTATCGGTATAGGTTGATTTCAGTTTGCTCAAACCCCGATATTCCATAATCAAGGCAGGCAGCGGGTAATCAAGCGCTAACTCCTGCAACACAGGTTCAGCTGTGGACGGCTGGCCTTTCGGCGTTTTTTTGATCACGGGCAACTGCAGCTTTTCAAAAAATATGGTTTGCAGCTGCTTGGGCGAGCCTAGATTAAATTCCTCACCGGCCATGTCATACGCTTGTTGTTCAAGCTCATGCAAGCGCTCGCCCAATTGCTCACTTTGTGTCGCAAGCAGAGAAGCGTCTACCAAGGTGCCATTGCGCTCTATTTTGGACAGCACTGGCACGAGGGGAATTTCTATCTCGTTGAACACACTGGCCAGGCTTGGTTCGGCGGCCAGCTGTGGCTGCAATGCCTCGTGCAACCGTAAGGTCACGTCCGCATCTTCAGCGGCGTACGGAGCAGCCTGCTCAAGTGGTACTTTATTAAAGGTAATCTGCTTGGCGCCCTTGCCGGCTATGTCTTCGAAGTGCACGGTTTTGTGGCCTAGATATTTCATCGCCAGGGTGTCCATGTCATGGCGATTAGAGACGCTGTTAAGCACGTACGATTCGAGCATGGTGTCTGCAAACAAGCCATTAATCGCGACGTCATAGCGCGCCAATACATTCATATCGTATTTCATGTGTTGGCCGATTTTTGCGCAGCTGGCATCTTCCAGTACAGGCTTTAACAAGCTGAGCACCCGCTCTCTCGACAGCTGTTCTGGGGCGCCCTCGTAGTCGTGGGCTACCGGCACATAAGCGGCTGCTCCCGGCTCTACTGCGAAGGACACGCCCACCAATTCGGCCTGCATATAATCCAGGGCCGTGGTTTCCGTATCGAACGCAAAATACTCAGCGCTTTTCAGTTTTTCAATCCAGACCTTTAGTGATTCTTCCGTATCAACCAGGTCTACTTCGGTGTCCATTTGACCGCCGCTCACCGCGGGCGCGCCTTCTTCACCGCTAATGATTTCTTCCGCCCACGCTTTGAATTCAAGCTCTTTGTACAGCGACAGTAAGCGCTCACTATCGGGCTCGCTCATGACTAGCGTGTCATCTGCAATATCGAGTTTTACCGCAAGATCAATTGTTGCCAGCTGTTGTGACAAGCGAGCGTCCGCTTCGCTGGCGGCCAATTTGTCGCCTAGCTTCTTCGCTCCTCGAACAGACAAGTCGGCCACCTTATCCAGATTGGCGTATATGCTATCCAGGTTGCCAAGGTTCTGAAGCAGGGCAAGTGCGGTTTTTTCACCCACCCCGGCCACGCCTGGAATGTTATCTACTTTGTCGCCCATCAGCGCCAGAAAGTCGATTATCAACTCGGGTGGCAAACCGAATTTCTTCTCCACGCCGGCAATATCCATCACCGTATCGGTCATGGTATTGACCAAGGTAACCTTGTCATTGACCAGTTGCGCAAGGTCTTTGTCGCCGGTGGATACGATCACTTTATCGCCAGCTTGTGAGGCCTCATGGGCAAGCGTACCAATCACGTCATCCGCCTCCACACCAGGCACACACAGCAGCGGCATACCCAGGCATTGAACCAGTTCATGCAACGGTTCAATCTGTGCGCGCAGCTCATCGGGCATAGACGGTCGATTGGCTTTGTACTCTGAATACATATCGTCACGGAAGGTTTTGCCCTTGGCATCAAACACCACCACAACACTGGAACCAGGATAATCCAGCTGCAATCTTTTCAGCATGCTGATCACTCCTTTCACTGCCCCAGTGGGTTGCCCCTTGGAAGTGATCAGCGGTGGCAGCGCGTGGAACGCTCTGTAGAGATAAGAAGAACCGTCCACCAATACCAGTGGTAATACCTGTTCTTTATTCATTTTTTTGCGCCATTTCTCTCTACGTTATATAGGGGCACAGTCTACTGCCTGGCGCTGGAATTGCCGAGAGGCGATCGCCATTCGTCGGAATACACCGTCGCAAACGAGTAAAAATCGAACAAAACGTGACGCCTGTCTTAAAAAACACCGTTGAATTATTGACCAGCCTGTGCTCGCCCATCCTTGTGCTAGCTTTATCTGGAAGCGGTCATATTTTGTACGGCCGCAGCAAAGCACCCAGCTTAAACCCATGAGGTAAGGACATGAAAAAGCAGCTCGTCGCCGCTATGGCATTAGGATTAATCAGCTCGACTGGTTTTGCCGCCGAAGACCAACAGATCGCACAAGCACAGTTATTGGCAAGCAATACGCTGGTTCCAGTCGCTCTCGACCGACAAGCAGAGATGGCTGCTCAAATGCGTCTTGACGACGCTATGGACCGTCTCAACGAAGAGCTTGAACGTGATTTGAGTCGCGACATGGAAGCCAAAGTAGACAAGACTATAGCCGCTGCCGATTAAGCACCGCAGCTGCACTCTGGATACAGCAGCAAAACTCGCCTATTGTTCGCCACTGGCAAGACAACTTGCCAGCCGAGCGGCGAGCTCAGAAATAAGCATTTCATAGCTGCGTGCGTCGTCGCCAAACCAATCCAGTTCGGCGACGTTTATTTCTTGTCCGTCAAACAGTCTTAAAGAGGCAAGACCCGAATGCGATTCGTGCTCTTGCTGTTGAGAAACGGCCACACAGGTGGCATTACCAAGCCGTATTTCCTCACGCAAGCTGCGCGCCCGTTGCAGGCTGAGCGAGCCGTGGTTGGCGGTCTGCAGGCTGCCGGTATGACGCAGGCCATAGCGGTGCAAAAACACTTCCAGGCCGCCATGGTCACTGATCACGCCCATACCCTTGTACGGCCGCAGTAATTCGGTTGTGCGCTCATGAAGATCGTGCAGCGACTCGATGAATGCCTCGCCAGACTGAATAAGTGCGGGCCTGTGCTCTGGAAATTCATTGGCCAGTGTTTCACTGAAAACCGGAATTAGACTACGGATATACAAAGGGTCCAGCCAAACATGCGTCTGGTCACCACTGCTTGATTGTCGGTGAAGTTGCTCGCCGCGTTGCAATAAGGAAAAGTCACGCACCTTCGGGCTCATCGCCGCCAGTGGTTTCTCTAGATAATGCTCAAATTCAGGACCCAGCCAGATCAGTAAGCGCGAAGACTGCAGCAGCTGCAATTGCGAGAATTTTATGGAGTAACTGTGCGCATGCTCGCTGCTCAGAGGCAACAAGTGCTGGGCAACGTGCTCACCAACAATTTCTTGTGTTATCAATTGCACCGGGCGCAGGGAAATTACAATCGGTGACGATGATTGGCCGGTCTGTGCGAACGTATTGCTGGAAATGCAAATCGCGATGATGATGAAAAGGTATCGAGCTATGACTCTTAACTCCACGGCTGAGCGCGCGCAGATGGTATCATAGCGGCATGAATGAGCCACTGTTAACTTTGACCGACGCCAGCGTAAGTATCGCCAGGCAGGAAATTTTACAGGGCATCACCATGAGTATTGCTGATCGAGAGATCGTGACGCTTATCGGACCCAATGGCGCTGGTAAAACCACTCTGGTACGCACATTACTCGGCCTACAGCCGCTCAGCAGCGGCTCTTTACAACGTCGCGCCGCCTTGCGCATTGGCTACATGCCGCAGCGGGTGCGCATCAATGATCACATGCCGTTGCGAGTCATTGATTTTCTGATGCTTGATGGCAGTAGTAAAGACCAAGCCTATCAGGCACTGGGTGAATCCGGCGTTAAGGAACTGGCCGGCGCTCAATTAAATCGAGTGTCAGGTGGCGAGCTGCAGCGCGTACTGTTCTCAAGAGCGTTGCTGCGCAATCCCGATCTTCTGGTTCTTGATGAGCCCGTGCAGGGCGTTGACCTTGCCGGCCAGGCCGACTTATATAAGTTGATCGCTAAAGTGCGCGACGATCACGGCTGCGGTGTACTTATGGTGTCGCACGATTTGAATATAGTGATGGCCCATACCGATACTGTTATATGCCTAAATCGTCACGTATGTTGCCAGGGCAATCCTGATCACGTCAGTTCAGACCCTGCTTTCCTCGAGCTGTTTGGCAACCGCTACGCCGATACACTGGCGGTATACCACCATCATCACGATCACGAGCATGACCTGCACGGCGCGGTTGTCACAGAGTCAGTCACGGAGCCAAACGGCTAGGGCACTGCGAATGGAAGAGCTTTTATTAAGAGCGGTATGCGCCGGTTTATTGGTTGCTGTATTAACCGGCCCACTTGGATGTTTTGTCGTGTGGCAACGTATGGCTTATTTTGGCGATACTTTGGCGCATTCAGCCTTGCTCGGCGTTGCCATCAGCTTATATATGGAAGTGCCGTTGGGTTATGGCGTATTGGCATGCGGTGTTGCAATTGCGTTAGCCTTGGCCTGGCTACATCAGCACCACGCTTTGCCCATGGACACATTGCTTGGAATTCTTGCACACGTGGCGCTGGCGGGCGGCGTCATTGTGCTGGGCTTCGTTAGCAATTCGCATGTTGACTGGCTTGCTTATTTGTTTGGTGATTTGCTGGCCGTAGGCTGGCAAGACGTACAACGTATGGCCATTGTCACAGCGGTTATTTGCGCAATTCTGACGCTATGTTGGCGCAAGCTGGTCATTATCGCTGTCGATCAAGAAATTGCCGGCGTTGATGGCATTAACGTACAAGCGTATCGCGTTGTGTTGTTGGTGTTGATGGCGGCGACTATTGCAACAGCAATACAGGTAGTGGGTGTGTTGCTGGTCACTGCCTTACTGATTATTCCTGCGACCACGGCGCGAAATATCACCCGCTCGCCCAGGCAAATGGCGTTTGCTGCCATCGTTATTGGGTGTGTTGCAACGCTCGCAGGTATTGCTGCTTCTTACAATGTAGATGTGAGTGTCGGCCCCGCGATCGTAATGGCGGCCTTTCTGATGTTCAGTGCGTCACTGGCCTTGCGCACGCGATAGATCGCTTTCACGTCCGTCTCGTTTACGGGCAAGACGACAGCAAGTTACTCGTCAGGATACTTCAGTTCAAAATTATTACGGACACCCAGATAGGCCTCGGCTATTTTCTCCGGCGTGAACGGCGGTTTAATAAAGCCGTGATAGTCGCCCTTGGGGTTGATCAACATGATTTGCGCACTGTGATCTATCTGGTAGTCATCGCCACCCCCAGGTACTTTTTGAAACGCGGCATTAAGCTGGCTGGCAAATCGTTGCAAGGCCAGAAATTCGCCAGTCAAACCGACGAAGTCGCTAGAGAAGTAGTTGAGATACTCTTTGAGTTTTTCAGGCGTGTCTCTGGCAGGGTCCACTGACGCCAGAACAATCTGCGTGCTGTCCAGCAGTTCCGGTTCCAGGGTATTGACCATGGTACGCATCTGCGCCAACGTAGCCGGACAGATATCAGGGCAGAAAGTGAAGCCGAAAAACACTAAAGACCAGGTATTTTGAAAACGCTGATAGTCAAACACTTCACCGTTTTGATCAAGTAGTGACACTTGCTCGAAGCGCCGTGGCACATCAAACACTTTCGCGCCCATGGTGTATAGCTTGGCGTCTGATATCGGTGTAGGAGTGAGCCATCGATTAACGAACAAGCCCATAATAACAGTCATCACCAGTATCAACAGGCCAACCGTTTTCCACACATTGCGTTGCTGGGTTTCGGTACGTGAATCACTCATAGCGCATGTCACTTATAGAACGGGTTAAAACGTCACAACATAGGTAGGTGCGATCAACCAGTGGTCGATCAACATGATTAGAAACAAGGCCATGAGATAGATAATCGAATACTTGAACGAGTCCATCGCAAACTGGGTTTCCTCTCCACGCCACAACAGAATCGACCAATACAAATAGCCAAGGCCCAGAACCAATGCACCGAGTAGATACAAGCCTCCGCTGAGTCCGGTTGCAAACGGCATTAAACTTGCCGCAAACAACAGCAGCGTATAGAGCAAAACTTGAAGCTTGGTGAATTCGATACCGTGAGTAACCGGCAACATCGGTATGTCGACCTTCGCGTATTCATCTCTGCGATAAATCGCAAGCGCCCAGAAGTGCGGGGGCGTCCACGCAAATATAATCAACACCAACAACAATGCGTGCGGATGTACTTCATTAGTAACTGCGGTCCAGCCCAGAAGCGGAGGTGCAGCGCCGGCCAGACCACCGATCACAATGTTTTGTGGTGTTGCCCTTTTCAAATACAAGGTATAGACAAATGCGTACCCGATCACT
The DNA here is from genome assembly GCA_045105115.1 of Pseudomonadales bacterium. GTDB lineage: Bacteria > Pseudomonadota > Gammaproteobacteria > Pseudomonadales > JAUIET01 > JAUIET01. The sequence continues at coordinate 84,848 of JBGCDE010000036.1, forward strand.
GACGCAAACGTCAGTGCAGCGGTTAACACATTGGTGAATACCAATAAAATCGCTTGGCCAAGCAGGGTTAATAGCAATGCGAAAATGCCCGCCTCTCGAGGACCAATACGACCCTTGGCAATCGGCCGTTCCACTGTTCGTGCCATTTGCTGGTCGGCTTTAAAATCCAGCATATGATTAATCGCGGCGGCGGCACCAGCACACAGCGCTATTCCTAAGTTGCCCATAATCAGCACATCGATCGGGACCATGCCGCGCACAGCCATGAACATGCCAATCGCTGAGGTTAACAACATCAACAAAACAACATTGGGCTTACACAATTCGTAGTAATCGCGCATCAAAGAAGTCATGTCTTGAGTTTTGCTGGTGGCAGTCATGGTTATCTAAGCAATTCCACATTAAAAGTGCGATGCAGTATCGTGATCATGCATAGCAATAACACCGCACCCACACCATTATGCGCCACCGCAACGCTGATCGGAAAATGAAAGACGACGTTGCTGATGCCCAAACCTATCTGCAACAACAACACGGCTAATGTAATGAGGCTTAATCGTTTAGCAGCGGTTAGCGTACTGGCTGAAAACAATCTGAATATCACTGTCAAAATAAACAAGGAAGCCACGATGGCGCCTACGCGGTGCGCAAAGTGGATACTGACACGAGCGTCATTATCCATAGTACCGCCCAGATAGTTAGGCCCAATGCTTTGCAGAAGATTGAATCCTTTGGCAAAGTCCATCTCGGGTATCCAGGCTTGTTGGCAGGTTGGAAAATCCGGGCAGGCTACATCGGCATAATTCGATGTAGTCCAACCACCCAGGGCAATCTGCAGCAGAAGTATAAACGTGGTGAGCAGCGCAAATGGATAGAGTTTGCGTAATTTGCGTTTACCCGGCCCGGCGGTGCGCCATATTCGGCCAGACAGACGCAAGGTCAGTAGCCAGAGTGTTGCTGCGGTCAGGAAACCTCCTAGCAGGTGCGCGGTTACCACTTGTGGCCACAGTTTCAATGTCACCGTCCACATTCCAAATAAACCTTGCACAATGACCAACAGCAATAGGAATATCACATGCCTGAATGGCTGATCTTTGGCCCTGTTACGTGCTGCAATCACCACTAGCGCAATTGCAAACAAGCCAAGACTGGTAGCCAGGTATCGGTGCACCATTTCAGGCCAGGTTTTGTCATGCTCAACAGGCGCATCTGGAAACAGTTGCTCTGCGCGCTGCACTTCACTCTCGCTGTTCGGCCACAGTGCATGTCCATAGCAGCCTGGCCAATCAGGACAACCAAGGCCTGCATCCACAAGCCGGGTGAACGCTCCCAGACCTATCACCACAAACGCAAACAATGTGGCGAATAAGGCGAGGCGAAAGCCAGGTTTGCGAGTACCCAGTATCTTGCTGCTCATGGCGCGTACTTCAGCAAAAATTTGACGTCTTTCATGGTGTCTTTATAGGTATGTTGATCACCGTAATACATCATGATGAAGCCACGAAAGTCAGCCAGATAATAGCCGCCTGTGGTTGCTGTAGCGGCTGCCGTGTCATGCGCAGCCAACGCTTGTTCAAGCTTGGCCCAAGAGATGTCTTGCACCTTCAGATCATTGTGTTCTTCGCTCAGCAAGGCTTGAAAATCGGAATCCAGTTCGGTGCCCGCTTCTTTTAGTAACAAGCGTTGAATTTTGTGCGTGTGCTTACCAAGAGCCGTTCGTATTTGCCGAGTGAGGTACAAACGCTGCTCGCAGGCCTCATCGCAGACCGACCGACTGGGCAGTAAAAAAAACCATTGCAGATTTTCACGACTGGCGACCAGATCCGCTCCCTCTGGCAGCAGCTCATTGACCTGCAAGGGTGGATTAATCAAGGTGCCCTTGTTCGAGGTACCGGTGGGCATACCAACGCCGGAATAGAAAATAAACCAGGCGACTAGCATCAATACAAATGGCACAAGAATCAAAATCAACAGCTTTATTTTGTTCGAGCGAATCTCTTGTTCAGACAGGGTTGGCGATGTGTTGTCAGTCAATACTCTTCCTTTCGCGTCACGAGTTTGTGTTACTGATGTGTGTTATGCGGTTAAGTCCTGGAAGGGCTTTTTTCCAGGCTTCGCAATACATAAAACACCATCAGTGCAAATGCCATCGCAAACCATTGGATAGCATAGGCCTGATGCTTCTCAGGCCGTGTGTTAATAGCTGGCCACTGTATCTGCAGAGCGGCGGCGGAACCTTCTTCCAGACGCAACAAGTGCGGAAAGCTTTGCTGTGGAAGGCTCAATCGCTGCAATTCGGCCATGTCAATCTGCTGGGCAATTATCGGGGTCCGAGAGCCCACACTCAAGGATTGATTGGACAATATGAACGGCTCACCCAGCGGTATGTATACGTGCGCCTGCAGGCTAATGGATTCAGCCGGACTGTTTGGTTCAGGTAAATCTTGCCGCGTTCTGCCCGCTCTAATCCAACCCCGATTCACCCAGGCGACCCTTGAGTCGCTCAAAACGGCCTTTTGTATGACCTCATAACCAACAACACCGTCAATGATCTTATTGTCCAGCAAGATCATTGGATGCGATTGCAATTCAACGTTGAGCTGTACGCGTCTATAAGACGCATCATCAGCCTCTAAGCGTTGCCACTGGTTTTGCAAAGACAAGGGTGGTGCAGAAATACGCTGCTGGTAAATATCCAGAATAGCCAATTTCTGTTGTTGGCGATCCAGCTGCCAAAAGCCCAAGCCAACCAGCAGCGGCAGCAGAAAGGCTGTTAACAGGGTTGTTTTCAGCTCAGGTTTAAATCGGGTGACCACAGTTGGTTTCTCTGCTTGTCTCGCTCGCGTTGCGCTACGCCAGTGTAGTGTATTGCCTGGTATGCATATACACTACCGCGATGTGGATTCGAACAACCGTAGCCGTACTGCTTATAGCCCTTGTCATCAGTTTGTTTAGTGGCCTGTTCTTCTTTATGAAAGATCAGGGTTCAACAAAGCGAACATACTATTCGCTGGGCACTCGCCTGGTCATTGCGGTTCTGTTGTTTGCGGTGACCGGCTATGGACTGTATACCGGCGAGCTGGGCAATCAGGTGCCATGGAATATACCGCCAGCAGTCGCTGAATAAAAACGGGCGACCAAGGCCGCCCGATTCTCAAAGTTTGGTGTAAGCCAACGCTTAGAATATGTAAACGAAGAACACCAAGCCTACCCAGACCACGTCAACAAAGTGCCAATACCAGGAGGCTGCTTCAAAACCAAAGTGATCTTCTGGTGTGAAGTGATCGCGTTGGGTTGCACGCAGCCACATCACTAGCAACATAAATGCACCGATACATACGTGGAAGCCGTGGAAACCGGTCAACATGAAGAACGTAGATCCGTAAATGCCGGCATCCAGGGTTAAACCATAATGCTGATAGGCTTCATAATATTCGTAAGCCTGCAGGCATACAAAAATCATTCCCAGCAACACAGTGATGCCCAACCAGAGCTTCATCTTCTTTTTGTTGCCTTCTTTCAAGGCGTGATGAGCAATATGAACTGTGCCACTTGAGGTCAACAGAATGATGGTATTCCATAATGGCAACCAGCCGAACATAGCGGCGAAACCCGGGAAAGCCATGTGCTTATCTGGACCACTGAACTCATTGTTCATGGCTGTGAGCTGTCCGCCAGCGGCTTCAGCGGCCTGCTGAGGTGTAATCATCATTGGCCAGTCGTATTGAAAGCCCTGCCACAACAAATTGGTAATACCTTTGTCACCTTCGCCGCCCAACCAGGGGCCTGCCAGGTTACGAACGTAAAAGAGCGCACCAAAGAATGCGAAAAAGAACATTACTTCAGAGAAAATGAACCACATCATGCCCATTACGTAAGAACGCTTGAGCTGCGCACTTGGCAAACCTTGCAGATTTTCGCGAATAGTGGTGCTGAACCATACGTACAGCACGGCGGAAAAACCGACAAAACCAAAGATCAGTATCCAGTGTACCCAGTCACCCTGAAAGGTGGCCGGCATATCACTCATATTATTAAACAGCGTAGCCGCGCCATACACGGTGATGAACAGAAACAGGCTGGCAAAAATTGGCAGCTTGCTGCTTTCGGGTACGTAATAATGCTCGTAATCGCTATTACTATTGCTTGACGACATTAGATGGCTCCATCGCAAAGGTCTTCAGTTTAAATCGTTCCTACCGCCTGCTTCGTATCAGCGTCAGCGTTTACAGCAGCGGTTTTAAAACTCTCGGTGACATCAAACAGCGTATACGCCAGAGTGATGGTTTTAACGTCTTTGGGTAAATCAACGTCAACAATAAAACGCAGTGGCATCAAAGTTTCACTGCGTCCGTCGAGTGGCTGCTGGTTAAAGCAAAAGCACTCGGTTTTATGAAAATATTCTGCCGCTTTAAACGGCACAACACTCGGTACGGCTTGCGCAACCATAGACACCGGTCTTGGGTTTCGCGCAAAAAATTCTGTGCTAACCGCTTCGCCAGGGTGAACCTTCATAGAGCTTACCGCGGGTGTGAATTCCCACGGCATATTCTCATTGTTGGTCGCCACAAACTGCACGGTTACCGTGCGGCTGGTATCAACAACTACATCAACCGCAGTGTAGGCGGTATCAGAGGTTTTGCCATTCAAGCCGGTGATGTCACAAAACACATCGTAAATCGGTACCAGCGCAAAGCCGAACGCAAACATGCCCACTACAGCGAACAGTGAATTGCGAACGGTTTTTTTAACTGACTGATCCATGATGTCTCTGCAGTGCGCTCTGTGACTACTTCACTTCCGGTGGTGTGGTGAAGGTGTGATAAGGCGCTGGTGATGGAATTGTCCACTCCAGACCTTCAGCACTTTCCCAAACCTGGTCAGTCGCTTTCTTGCCACCCATGATGGTTTTGATCACGATGAACATAAAGAACACCTGCGACGCACCGAACAGGAAGGCACCCATACTGGCAATCATATTAAAGTCAGCGAACTGCAAGGCATAATCCGGAATACGACGTGGCATGCCGGCCAAACCCACAAAGTGCATTGGGAAGAAGGTCACGTTCAGACCAACAAATGACAACCAGAAGTGTGTTTTGCCTAGCGTTTCGTCGTACATGTTGCCGCACCACTTAGGCAACCAGTAATACACCGCCGCCATGATGCCGAAGATCGCTCCCGGTACCAGTACGTAGTGGAAATGAGCCACCACAAAGTAGGTGTCGTGATACTGGAAGTCAGCCGGTGCGATGGCAAGCATCAATCCGGAGAAGCCGCCAATGGTGAACAAAATCACGAACGCAATTGAAAACAGCATAGGCGTTTCAAAACTGATCGAGCCACGGAACATCGTGGTTACCCAGTTAAATACCTTCACACCTGTTGGTACAGCAATCAACATGGTTGCCCACATGAAGAACAACTCGCCCGCGATCGGCATGCCCACTGTGAACATGTGATGCGCCCAAACAATGAATGATAGAAAGGCGATAGAAGCCGTTGCATACACCATTGAGTCGTAGCCAAACAAGGGCTTGCGCGAAAAGGTTGGAATAATCTGCGACACAATACCGAAAGCTGGCAGAATCATGATGTACACCTCAGGGTGCCCGAAGAACCAGAATATGTGCTGGAACAGTACCGGGTCACCGCCGCCAGCCGCGCTAAAGAAGCTGGTACCGAAGTGAATATCCATCAACATCATTGTGACCACACCCGCAAGCACAGGCATAACCGCAATGAGCAGATAAGCAGTAATAAACCAGGTCCACACAAACAGCGGCATTTTCATGTACGTCATGCCAGGAGCACGCAGGTTCATGATGGTCGCGATGATGTTAATAGAACCCATAATCGACGACGCACCCATGATGTGCACGGCGAAAATAAAGAAGGTCACACTGGGCGGCGCATAGGTTGTCGACAGCGGTGCGTAGAAGGTCCAGCCAAAGTTTGGCGCGCCCCCTTCAACAAACAGCGATGACAACATCATGAAAAATGCAAACGGCAGAATCCAGAAGCTCCAGTTGTTCATGCGCGGCAGCGCCATGTCCGGAGCACCAATCATCATCGGCACCAACCAGTTTGCCAAGCCCACGAAGGCCGGCATAACCGCACCAAAGACCATTACAAGGCCATGCATGGTGGTCATCTGGTTAAAGAATTCGGGCTGCACAATTTGCAGGCCGGGCTCGAACAACTCGGCTCGAATCACCAGGGCGAAAATACCGCCAATCAAAAACATGGCGAAGCTGAACCAAAGGTACAGTGTGCCAATGTCTTTATGGTTGGTTGTAAAAAGCCACCGGCTTAAGCCTTTAGCTGGACCATGATCTCCCATTGTGGGTTCCTCTCTTTTTAAGCGCCGCGAGGCGACGATTAATTTGCTTGCTTGAAGTTGTATACGTCTACCGGCTGTACGCTGTCGCCCATATTGTTGCCCCAAGAGTTGCGGGCATAGGTTACAACGGCAGCTAACTCAATTTCATTCAATTGCGCGCCAAAAGCCTGCATCGCAGTACCGGATACACCGTTGACCATCACTGACAAGTGCTGATCCATCGGACCAGTGGCGATAGGACTGCCAGCAATTGCATTACCAACACCACCTTCACCGTTGGCACCATGGCACACAACACATTGCTTGTTGTAAACGTCACGTCCTGCGTCCATCAACTCGTCAAAGCTTTTCTCTTGCTTGATCAGCTGTGCCAGTTCGGCCGCTTCGGCCTGTCGGGCACCCAACCAACTGTTGTATTCCGATTTTTCCACCGCGTTAACAACAATCGGCATAAAGCCGTGGTCACGGCCGCACAGTTCGGCGCATTGGCCTCTGTACACACCTTCTTCTTCCACAATCGTCCAGGCGGTATTAATGAAGCCTGGAATCGCGTCTTGCTTAACCGCAAACGCGGGCACCCACCAAGCGTGTATTACGTCATTGGCAGTGATCAAAAAGCGTACTTTAGTATCGGTAGGAATCACCAGAGGGTTGTCGACTTCGAGCAAGTAATGCTCACCTTTGGGCTCGATGTTGTTGATCTCACCACGCGACGTACGCATGTTACTGAAGAAGCTGACGCCTTCGTCCATGTATTCGTACTTCCATTTCCACTGATAACCAGTGACTAACACGCTCACTTCAGCGTCTTCGGCGTCGTCGTACATTTCAATAAGCATGCTGGATGCTGGTATACCCATAGCAATCAGAATGATTGCCGGAATAACCGTCCATGCAATTTCAATGGTCGTACTTTCATGGAAAGTCGCCGGCTTAACGCCTCTTGAATGGCGATACTTATACATTGAATAAAACATGACACCGAAAACCAAAATTCCGATGACAACGCATATCCAGAAAATCAGCATGTGCAGGTCGTAAATACCGCGACTGATCTCAGTCACGCCCTGCGTCATGTTTACGCCCCAGCGTTCTGCCGGTTCCGCCATAGCAGCCGCGCTGCCCAGCATTAAGCCAGCACCCGCAAGCGCTTTACGCGCAGGTGTAAGTGACTTAGAAAGATCTAATGACATTGATCTTGACCCCATATCAAATGTTAAAGAAACCGATGACCACAAACACTGCACTAGAGTGCTTGTTGGCTACAAAGGTTTGTGTTTGCAAAAATAAGCTTTCCATTGCCTGAGACTGTCTTTCCCTGTTCGGTCTGGCAAAACTATGCAAGTATAGCAAAAGTCGATTGCGTACCGCTAGCCTGTATACACTGAGAACTAATGCCCTTTATGTGTAATTCCAACCATTAATCCGCTTTTTCTAAAGCGCTTAGTAAGAGATAAACCCGATTATTTACCATCGAATCTGGGCGCTGGCCTGGCCACTGATGCTATCGAACATCAGCATCCCACTATTGGGTATAGTGGATACTGCCATTTTAGGCCACCTCAACAGCCCCACTTATCTGGGCGCTGTGTCAGTTGGCGGCAGCATCATGGCTATGATTGCCTGGACCTTCTCTTTTTTACGCACCAGCACCACCGGCCTGACCGCGCAACACCACGGTGCCAATAACGCCCACGAAATAGAGCTGAGCGTGGCACGCGCTATTGCACTAAGCCTGCTGATCAGCCTTATTTTACTGGCATTGAGAGACATTCTGCTAGCGCCGGCTTTGGCATTTGTGGATGCCAGCGAGCAAGTTGACCAGCTGGCCCTGAGCTACAGCCAGATTCGCTTTTACAGTTTGCCCGCGATTCTGATCACCTATTGCCTAAGCGGTTGGATGATTGGTGTACAAAATACGCGCGCCGTGATGCTGGTCATTATTAGCACCAATGTATTGAACATTGCGCTCGACTATCTATTCATCTTGAAACTCGGGCTTAACAGTGACGGTGCGGCCTGGGCAACCGTGGTCTCAGAATACACAGGCTGCCTGATTGCCTTAACGCTGTTCTTACGCCGCAGCACCGTGTCGCCAACAGATAATAAAACGACTGTTTCGATAGCAGCGCTGCTCAATGGTAAAACCATCGCAAAATTGTTGCAGATGAACGCAGACCTTATGCTGCGAACCTTCTGCTTATTATTCTGTTTTCTATTTTTCACAGCTCAGGGCGCGCAGCAAGGCGACACCATCCTGGCGGCCAATGCCATTTTGCTGCAATTGGTACTGTTGGCGGCGTTTGCATTGGACGGCTTTGCCCACGCCGCGGAAAGCCTCTGTGGGTACGCCATTGGTGAGCGCAGCAAAGACAAATTTCATGCAACCGTGAAAGCCTGTCTGATTTGCTGTGTGGGCGCCAGTGCAGTGATCACACTGGGCTTGCTCGCCAGCCGGCATCTCATTGTTTACAGCTACAGCAGTATCGATGCGGTTCAGGCTGAGCTCAGTATTTATTTTGTGTGGCTGCTACTCATGCCAATCGCTGCGGTATGGTGTTACTTGTTTGACGGTGTATTTATTGGTGCGGCGCAAACCGCTGCCATGCGCAATAGCATGCTGGCGTGCGCCTTATTTATTTTTCTACCGTTATGGTATGTGAGCCAAGTCTGGGGCAATCACGGATTGTGGTTTGCGTTTACTGTGTTCAATCTTGCCAGGGGTGTGGCACTAGGCGCCTATTATCGGGTGTACAGTCGGCGCGGTAAGTGGATTGCACCGCCCACGCATGGAAGTAAGCAGGCCTTCGTCAACCGGTAATTAAGGATCAATGATTTTGATCACGGTGGTTTCATCGGGCACTGGCTTTGGGCTAACACGGGTTTGTAATTCACCTGGCTGACCCAGCTCGTCCAGCGCTTCTGTGTGGCCACAGGCTACGCATTCCCTGATGACTTTTGCATCTTCGTTATACATAAGGGTTTTATCCTGCACACCGCAAGCCGTGCAGACTGCGCCGGCGATAAACCGTTTTGGGCGCTTCTGGTCAGCCATTATGCGGGCAGCTCTAGCGTTGCTCGAACACTGCGAATAACATTGGCCGTGTCCGGTCTCATTCCGCGCCACAGCGAGAACGATTCGGCGGCTTGTTCAACCAACATGCCCAGACCGTCGCTGCACTGCGCTGCACCCAGATTTTCCGCCCAGCGCATGAATATGGTGGCCTGTGCCTGGTACATCATATCGTACACGCAGACAGTGTCATTGATCACGCTGTCAGGCACTTCAGGCAGCTCGCCATGCAAGCTTGCCGACGTCGCGTTGATAACAAGATCAAAACGGTAGGGTTTCAAGGCCTTTGTCTTCAGCGCAAGAATAGGTCCAAGGCCATCAAACTCCATCACAAGTTGCTCCGCTTTATCGAGCGAGCGATTACAAATAGCGATTAGCTCCGGCTGCTCTGCCAACAGCGGTTGCATTACACCGCGCACCGCGCCACCCGCACCCAGCACAAGCACGCGCTTGCCGCGGACTGACCAGAGAAGATTATCCAGAAGATCCGTGCGCAAACCCACGCCGTCGGTATTGGTGCCAAACAGATCGCCGTTTTCTTTACGTTTTATGGTGTTCACTGCGCGCGCCAAACTAGCGGCCTCGCTACTGTCGTCAACCATTTTCCAGGCTTGCTGCTTAAACGGCACGGTGATGTTTAAACCGCTGCCACCATTGGCAAAAAATTCGGCTACCGTATGCCCGAATTGATCAATTTCCGAAAACACTGCGTCGTATTCCATGGGCTGCGCGCATTGCTCGGCAAACAAGCGATGTATAAGCGGCGATTTACTTTGCCCAATGGGATTGCCAATCACTGCGTAGCGAGCAGTGCTGTTGTCAGATCGACGCGTACTCATAACCAATCCCGCGGCGGCAGAAATGTCTCGGTGAGGCTCGCCTCCGGACTGCCAGGCTCAGCTTCAAACCCGTATTCCCAACGAACCAACGGCGGCAGGCTCATCAAAATGCTCTCGATGCGGCCATTGCTTTGCAGGCCAAAAAGAGTGCCTCGATCGTAGACCAAATTGAATTCTACGTAGCGCCCCCGCCGGTATAGCTGAAAGTTACGCTCGCGCTCGCCCCACTCTGTGTCTTTTCGACGATCTACTATTGGCAAATACGCTGGTAGAAAACTGTCTCCCACCGAGCGCAGAAAAGCAAAGGTATTGTCGAAATCACCATCCATATCATCGAAGAACAGACCGCCAACGCCGCGAGCCTCATTGCGATGTTTGTTGAAAAAATAATCATCACACCAACGCTTTAATTCGGCATAACGATCTTCACCAAACTCGCTGCAGGCGGCATTAGCCGTTCTGTGCCAATGCTGACAATCTTCTTCAAATGCGTAATACGGCGTTAGGTCATACCCCCCGCCAAACCACCAGACCGGCTCGGCGCCGTCTTGTTCGGCAACGAAAAAGCGTACGTTAGCGTGGCTGGTGGGTACATACGGATTTTTAGGGTGAATGACCAAAGACACGCCCATCGCTTCCCAGCGCCTGCCTGCGATATCAGATCGTCGTTGTGAGGCACTCGCTGGCAAGGAACTGCCTAAAATATGAGAGAAGTTAACACCGGCTTTTTCAAACAAAGCGCCGTCACTGAACACCCGGCTTTCTCCGCCACCACCCTCTGGTCGTTGCCAACTGTCTTCCAGATAATGAACCTCACTGTCACGCTCATGAAGGGCATCGCAGATGCTCTGCTGCAAGCCAGTCAGGTAGTGTCGAACCGCTTCTTTATCCATCAGTCATTTGTGCTTCGTTGCTCAGGTGCGGCTGGCGCGCACAGTTTCACCACTGTCTATATAGCGGATTTCACTGACTGACGTTGCGCCACCCAAATTGCCTGCCAGGTAATAGTCTACCGCGTTTGCGAAATAACCACGCGCCTGCGCCACACTTCGGGCCGGTTGGCGCCCACTTGGGTTAGCGGAGGTAGACACAATGGGCCCAGACCAGGCAGTGCACAGCTGTTCAACCAAAGGGTGAGCGCTTACTCTCACGCACAAGGTTGGTCTGCCGCCACTCAGCAGTGGGTCAACGTTTGGGTTGCAAGGGGCTATCCAGCTGGTTGGGTGCGCTTGCCGGCTGCCAAGTCGCTGCCATTCGTCAACGCTTAAGTCGCCAAGCCAGGGTGCAAGCTGTTCTTTATTGGCAGCAACCAGAATCAAGCCTTTGTCTGGGCTGCGCCGCTTGAGTTGCAGCAAGCGGGCTAATGCCTGGCTGTTATCCGGGTCACATCCCAGTCCCCAAACGGCTTCCGTTGGATACGCTAGCAGGCCTCCAGCTTGCAGTGTTTCTACCGCCCGCTGAACTCGAAATGGCGAGATGCCCGCCACGCTTAGATGCCTGCTTCCAGCCGTATTGCTTTAACTAGCGCGCCGCCAATTGCTCTTGCAGCTTGGCGTCTTTCGCCAGTACCGCATCGGTGTTGTCTGCACGTTCCTGACGAACCCTGGCAGCCAGGTCTGCGTCCACTAGAGATACAATCTGGGCGGCCAGGTAGGCTGCATTTTTCGCACCGGCCTTACCGATTGCAACTGAGCCAACCGGTATTCCTGGCGGCATTTGAACGGTAGACAACAGCGCGTCCAGGCCTTCCATGCTGGCGTTCAGTGGCACGCCAATTACCGGTTTAACGGTATTGGCAGCAACGGCACCGGCCAAATGCGCCGCCATACCAGCGGCGGCAATAAATACCTGACAACCGCGCTCTTCAGCGTCTCTTACAAACTCTTTGGCTTGCACGGGTGTGCGGTGCGCAGACAGCACTCGCGCCTCAAATCGCAGGCCCAATTTATCCAGCACATCAAAGCTGGCTTCCATAACAGGTAAATCAGAGTCAGAGCCCATAAGCACGGCAACGAATGGAGTGGTCATAAAGTACGCTCGGCAGTTTTAAGAAAGCCGGCGAAATTACCTCAACTCGCAGTTTGGTGCAAGAAAAGTTCGCTAATACCGTGCTTAGCGAATGCGTTGATAGCGCCCCGCCGTCTGCTCAATACGGCCACATAGCTGCAATTCAAGCAAGGCTGCACTGACCTCCGCCACGGCCAAACCCGTTTCCTGGATGATGGCATCAATTGCTGTTGGCTCATAATGTATTTGGTGTAGTACGGTTGCCAGGCGCAGCGCAACCGCCTGCTGTTGAGGCTCAAAATCTTCAAGTTGCGCTGGTTGTTGACCGCTGAGCTGACATTGCAAAGCATCCAATACGTCCGCCGGATGATTGAGCAGGCGGGCGCCGCTTTTGATCAACTCGTTGCAGCCTGAGCTGCCGGCATTATTGATGGATCCTGGCACCGCATACACTTCACGGTTTTGCTCCAATGCATAGCGCGCCGTAATTAAAGAGCCACTGCGTTTCGCCGCCTCAATCACGATGGTTGCGTGGCTTAGCCCGCTGATAATACGGTTTCGTTGCGGGAAATTACCGGGCTGCGGCGATGTTGCTGGAGGGAACTCACTGATAACACAACCATTTTTGGCGATCTCAGCAGCCAAACTCTGGTTTCTTCTGGGGTACAGGTTTGCAAGCCCGCTGCCCAAAACGGCAACCGTAGGCTGGCCAGCATTTAAAGCTGCTTTGTGACTGGCGCTATCAATACCCAAGGCCATTCCACTGCACACCACCAGACCACTACTGGCAAGTTGAGTGGCAAAACGTTGGGCGGTGTCCAGCCCCGCTTTACTTGCTTTACGACTGCCCACCAGTGCCACCTGTGCGTGTTTTAAGATGCTTTTGTTACCCCAGACGTACAGCAGTGGCGGCGGCAAATTTATCTCGGCGAGTAAGGGTGGGTAATCCTCATCTTCTTGCGTCACCACCGACCATTGCGACTGCTCACACAGTGCGAAATCTTTCTCTGCCTGGCGGATATATGAACTTTGCGGGTCGCGACGAATAAGCTCTAACAAGCCTGCTTGAGTATCTGCGTGCAAGCGCGCTGATTGCCAATCGGCATGCCCGGCGTTTAATAACTGCTCAAGGCTTGAAAAGTGTTTGAAAAGGCGTGCTTCGCGTACCGGCCCCAATTCAGGCAGGTGCTGCAGTGCCATATACAGGCGCGCACGATGTTCTTGGTCAACAGGGGAGTGGGTGACGGCCATCCTTGCCTCCTTTCACCGGGAAAGGTAGCGATCACACAACAGTATTTTTTAAGGGCTTAATGGCCAGACAGATGCCCGGCCAGATTCATCCTTGAGTGGGCGGTCGCTACGGGTTGTGTACCCGGTCCATCACCTTCAGAGGTTGAGTGGCACGAAGTACAAGTCCATAGCTCATTCTTTCATATGTACGAAAAACCATCAATAGTCCGGCACGCTCATCGGGCAATTGCACCCATTCCCGCTCTTTTCGGTCCAGAACACGCTCACCACGACGATCAATGGCCAGTACATTGCCCTCAGACAAGCCGTCACGCTCACCTTTGTTCAGTACCACAATATCCATAAAGCCGATTTGCGTCACACCGCCTTCAACCGCCGCGATATACCCGTCGATTTCTTCAGTGGGTGCATCAGGAATGAAGGTTGCTGTTACCCGTCGCTCAACGTTGGGCAGCAAGCGGTCTTCAATACGTATTTCCTCGCGGCTGCGATTTACCTGAAAGTGACCAAGATCGCCATCAACACTGAGTTTTTTAACACCCCCTATGTCCAGCGCCGAGATACCAAGAATTTCTTTGGTTTTTGGGTCACGAAATACTTCGCCTTTACGATACACGCCGAACACATCATCTTTTTCTGCGAAGCTTCCGCGCGCGAATAATTCATCACCCGCTGCCGTTACAATGTGGCCTTGCGCGCCCGCCAATACATAAGGTGCGGCTTCCAGTTCACCATCGTCAACAATGCGACTGTTGCTCAGGAACGCATTAATTTTTTCAAGCGGTATAGCCGGTATAGCATTGTCTACCGGCGACAAACGCATCTTTGGTGTTAGGCGCACTGTATTGCTATTCGGTCCGCGCGTAACCCTGAGGCGTGGCTTGCCATCAAGATACACCAGGTTGATAACGTCGCCGGGAAAGATCAAATGCGGGTTGGCAATTTGTGGGTTCACCTGCCAAATTTCCGGCCACAACCACGGGTCGCGAAGAAACTTACCCGAAATGTCCCAGAGCGTGTCGCCCTTAACGACCACATGCTGATCAGGATGGCCGTCACGCATTACCACATCGGCCTGTGCCGCCAGACCAAAAAGCCACAAGCCCAATATGCTTGAAAGCAATAATTTTTTCATTACCGTACCTTTTCCAACTTGCCGACGTGCAGGGGAGACCTTGAAAATAGCGCGCGTGGCGTTATAACACCATTTATACTATAGCATGTGTCGGCGATTTCGCCGGTTGGTGTAAAGGCCTTAACCGGCCTGTTCCAAACGGTAAAAATGCCTGTTTGTGCGCCGTATCACGCTCTTTTTATCAACAATTTGTACAACGAATGGCCATCCTTGAAATACTTGAATTCCCAGACCCCAGGTTACGCAATAAAGCGAAACCGATAGGCACTGTAACCGACCGTCATCGACAGTTAATAGACGACATGCTGGAAACAATGTACGACGCGCCGGGCATTGGGCTGGCCGCCACGCAGGTCAATATTCACGAGCAATTAATCGTAATTGACGTCAGTGAAGAGCGCGACACGCCGCTGGTGTTTATCAACCCGAGCATCTCAATATTAGACGACGAAATGCGCGCCTATGAAGAGGGGTGTTTGTCAGTGCCCGATTATCAAGACACCGTAAAGCGCCCGGCGCATGTCACGGTAAAAGCCCTGGACAGAAACGGCGATGCGTTTGAAATGCAACCAGACGACCTACTTGCGGTGTGCATTCAGCACGAAATGGACCATTTGAATGGCAAACTGTTCGTTGACTATTTGTCGTCGTTGAAACGCCAGCGCTTGCGCAGCAAAATCGCCAAGCGCCAACGCGCTGGATGACAACGCCCGCTCTTCGCCTGGTTTTTGCCGGTACACCTGAATTTGCAGCACTTGCACTAAGCGCCCTGATTAACAGTGAGCATTGCGAGGTGGTTGCGGTATACACACAACCTGACCGGCCCCGTGGGCGAGGTAAAAAGCTGGTGCCCAGCCCAGTCAAGTCGGTTGCCACAGACAATGCTATTGCCGTGTGTCAGCCACTTGATTTTAAACAAGAAAGCGATCTTCAAATACTTAAGGAATGGCGCGCAGACATCATGGTGGTAGCAGCCTACGGTTTGTTGTTGCCGCAAAGTGTATTGGATACGCCGCGCCTGGGGTGCATCAATATTCATGCGTCTTTATTGCCACGCTGGCGCGGTGCCGCACCGGTAGAGCGCGCAATAGAAGCGGGTGATGCTGAGACAGGCGTGACTATCATGCAGATGGATGCCGGCCTTGATACGGGCGATATGTTGCTAAAAAAATACTGTGAAATTACGGACAGCGACACCGGCGACAGCATTCGTGCAAAATTGGTCAGCTTGGGAAGCGAGGCAATCGTGGAGAGTATCGAGGGCTTTGCGCGGGGTGCTATGAACGCAGAACAACAAGAAAACGAAAGCGCCAATTACGCAAAAAAGATAAACAAACCCGAAACCGCCATCGATTGGACGGACACCGCCGAAAACATTGATCGTAAAATTCGGGCGTTTTATTCAGACTATACCTGCTTCACCTTGCTTGATGGCGAGCGCATAAAAGTCGGGCCGGATAGCAAAGCAGTGAGTGGTGGCACTAACAGTAATGTTTCTTCTAAAACGCCCGGATCGATCATCGCCGTCGACAAAGACGCTATTACCGTGCAATGCGGCACAAACAGCGTGCAGCTAAAACAACTACAGTTTCCAGGCGGGCGCATGATGAGTGTGCGTGATTGTCTGAATTCCCGCGCCGCGCAATTGCAACCAGGCGGACAATTCGAACCCTACAGTGAGCAATAAACCCAAGCAGCAACGCGACTTACGCAGTGATAACAGCCGCGTATTGGCCGCCAACATTCTCTGTCGTTTGCTAAACCACGACGGCTCTTTGGCAACTTTGCTGCCGCACTATCTTACTGCGTCAGAAAACGCTGAACGCCACAGTGAAGTAAAAGAAATGTGTTACGGCGTTATGCGCTGGTATTTTCAACTTGACGCGGT
Organism: Pseudomonadales bacterium; assembly: GCA_045105115.1. Classification (GTDB taxonomy): domain Bacteria; phylum Pseudomonadota; class Gammaproteobacteria; order Pseudomonadales; family JAUIET01; genus JAUIET01. The sequence continues at coordinate 101,384 of JBGCDE010000036.1, forward strand.
ACTTGCCAAGTTGATCAGCAAACCACTGCGGCGCAAAGACGCCGATGTTCGCGCCTTGCTTTTGATCGGGCTATACCAATTACTGCATATGCGTACACCATCTCACGCGGCTGTTAGTGAAACAGTTAACGCGGCTACGATTTTGAAAAAAACCTGGGCAAAAGCGTTGATTAACGGTGTTCTGCGCAATGCCGATCGACAATCAGAAGAGCTATTAGCCACACTCACACCGGCTCAGCAATCAGCTTTTCCACCTTGGTTGTTTGAGCGTCTTGAGCGCTGTTGGCCAGAGCACATTGACCAACTGTTGGCCGCCAGCAATCAGCGCCCACCGATGACGTTACGGGTTAATCTTACAAAACAAACTCGCGAAGCGGCATTGCAGTCGTTACGCGACGCTGAAATAGAAGGTACTTCTGGTCTGCTGAGCGATTGCGCCATCACACTGAATAAAGCCAGCGACGTAGCCAAGCTACCGGGTTTTCAAAACGGCCGTATCAGCGTGCAGGATGAAGGCGCCCAACTTGCCGCTACCTTGCTTGACCTGAAAGAAGGACACTCAGTACTAGACGCCTGTTGTGCGCCAGGCGGTAAAACCGGGCATATTCTCGAAAGCGTGAATAACATCGCTGTAGATGCAATGGACAACAGCGGACAACGGCTTGAGCGAGTCAGCGAAAACCTTGAGCGACTTGGCCTGCAAGCCACGCTTATTGAAGCCGACGCCAGTGACGCGGATCACTGGAAGGGGGCTGAGTATTACCAGCGCATTTTGTTGGATGTACCTTGTTCCGCCACCGGAGTAATACGACGAAATCCGGACATTAAGTACTTACGCCGACAAGACGATATTGCCAAGTTAGGCCGCGTACAACTCGCCATGTTACGCACCTGCTGGTCGAAACTGGCACCCGGCGGCAAATTACTGTATTCCACATGTTCAATTTTACCGGAAGAAAATCAACAAATTATCGCTGCCTTTGTTGAATCCCAAGACGATGCAACGCATGATCACATTGTGGCGGACTGGGGTGAGGAGTGTACCTACGGTCGCCAGTTGCTGCCCTCAAGCCATGACGGTTTTTACTACGCGCGTTTAGTCAAAAACCCTTAGGCGGTTCCTTAGCCCGTTACAGGCTGGAGCCTATTTATGGACATAAACTACCCAGAACGGAACCAGGAACACACGTGAACATAATTATTCTCGGAGCTGGCCAGGTAGGCGGGCGTCTGGCCGAAGCACTGGCCGATGAGCAAAACGAGATAACGCTGGTTGATCAAAACGCAGATGTATTGCACGAGCTGCAAGACCGTCTGGATATTCGCACTTTGGTAGGACACGCCTCACACCCGAATGTGCTGCGCCGCGCCGGTGCCGAAGACGCCGACATGCTGATAGCGGTTACCAGCAGCGACGAAATCAATATGATCGCCTGCCAGATCGCCTTCTCGATGTACCACACACCGATGAAAGTCAGCCGCATCCGGTCGCCTGAATATCAAAACCGCGAAGAAATCTTTCGTAATGAAGCCATCCCGATTGATGTTTGGATCAGTCCTGAGCAATTGGTCACCAGCTACTTACAAAATCTGGTCGACAACCCTGATGCTTTGCAGGTGTTGGACTTTGCCGGTGGGCGCGTAAAACTGGTTGCTGTGAAAGCGTATTACGGCGGCTTGATTATGGGCCAGGAACTGCGCGAAATTCGCAAGCATATGAAAAAGGGCGACACGCGGGTAGCGGCCATTTTCAGACGGGACCGACCGATCATTCCAGAAGGCGATACGGTTGTTGAAGTAGACGACGAAGTGTTCTTCATTGCCGCGCGCGAGCATACACCCGCGGTAATGGCCGAATTACGCCGGCTGGAGAACCCTTATAAGCGCGTGATGATTGCCGGCGGTGGCAATATTGGTGCCCGACTTGCCGAATCGATTGAACACGATTATCAAGTTAAGGTAATTGAGTTCAATAAAGAACGCGCAGCGTATTTGTCAGAGAATCTGCAGAAATCGATTGTGCTGTACGGCAGCGCCACCGACAGCGAATTGTTGATGGCTGAAAACATTGAATACACCGATTTATTCCTGGCCGTTACTAATGATGACGAAGCCAATATCATGGCATCGCTATTGGCCAAGAAGCGTGGTGCGCGCAAGGTGATCACCTTGATCGCCAACCCGGCGTATGTTGATCTGGTGCAAGGGGGCGACATAGACATCGCGATATCACCGCACCAAATTACTATCGGCAGTATTCTGACTCACGTTCGCCGTGGCGATATGGCCAATGTGTATTCCTTGCGCCGCGGTGCAGCCGAGGCCATGGAAATTGTTGCTCATGGCGATTCAGGGTCTTCGAAGGTGGTGGGCAAAGCTCTCAAAGATATTCCGCTACCAGAAGGGGCAACCATTGGCGCCCTGGTGCGTGGCGACGAAGTCATTATTGCTCACAAGAATATAGTTGTAGAGTCAGATGATCACGTAATTTTGTTCCTGACCGACAAAAACAAGGTCAGCGAAGTTGAGCGCCTTTTTCAGGTGGGTTTCCACTTCCTCTAGGAAATCTCTGAGCAAGCATGCACTTTTCAATTATTTTTCGAGTTCTGGGCGTGCTGTTAATGCTGTTCAGTCTTACTATGTTGATTCCCATCACCGTATCGTATATTTACGATGATGGTACGCAACTGGTTTTCTTTGAAGCCTTTCTAACCACCTTTATATGTGGTGGTGTGCTATGGCTGCCGTTTCGCAAAGCACAACACGAACTTAGGGTTCGCGACGGCTTCCTTGTAACGGCCATGTTCTGGTTTGTACTCGGCGTATTTGGCGCCTTGCCGCTGTATCTATCTGACAACACGGGCATCAGCCTGACCGATGCCATCTTCGAAAGTATTTCGGGTTTAACCACTACAGGTGCCACGGTATTGGTTGGTCTGGATTTGCTGCCCGAAGCCCTATTGTTCTACCGACAACAGCTGCAGTGGCTGGGAGGCATTGGCATTATCGTTATTGCGGTGGCTATTTTACCGATGCTGGGTATTGGTGGTATGCAGTTATATCGAGCGGAAACACCTGGGCCAATTAAAGACAGCAAGCTAACCCCGCGAATAACCAGTACGGCCAAATGGTTGTTTATGATTTATTTGCTGCTGACGGCAGCTTGCAGCTTCAGTTATTGGTTAGCGGGCATGACGGCGTTTGATGCCATTAGCCATGGGTTTTCAACCGTATCGATTGGCGGCTTCTCAACCCATGATTTAAGCATGGCGTATTTCGACAACCCCGCCATATTGATGATTGCCATTTTCTTTATGGTGGTGGCCGGCATCAATTTTGCCCTGCATTTCTATGCTTGGCGCAGAGTGACCTTGAATGTCTACGCGGAAGACCCTGAACTGAAATTTTACTTAACGATGCTCGCCGTAGGCGTCGTGATTGTTGTCAGCGCCTTGGCATTGTCAGGTGAACTACCCTTCAACGAAGCACTACTGCACGGCGCGTTTCAGGTAGTCTCGATAGCAACAACAACTGGCTTTGCCAGCGCCAACTTCAGCGCTTGGCCAAGCTTTGTTCCATTTCTATTAATGGCTATGGCGTTTGTTGGCGCCTGCGCAGGATCTACTGGCGGCGGTATGAAAGTGATTCGCGCGCTGCTGATGGTGAAGCAGGGTTTGCGTGAAATTAAGCAGATTGTACACCCTCATGCATTAATCCCAGTCAAGCTAGGCAGCAGACCAGTAGCGGAACGCGTGATGTCAGCGGTGTGGGGCTTCATTGCCGTCTACATTGTTACCTTTATCACATTAACCTTGGTATTGATGGCGCTAGACCTTGATTTTGTCAGTGCTTACTCTGCAGCGGCAGCTTCATTGAATAATCTGGGTCCTGGTTTGGGACAGGTTGCTGCACATTATGGCAACATCTCTGATCCGGCCAAATGGTTATTGTGCTTTGCCATGTTACTTGGTCGTTTGGAAATCTTTACACTACTGGTATTGTTCACCCCTCTTTTCTGGAGAAAGTAACAGTGCAAGAACAAACGGCTGTGACACCTTCGCGCCCGGAAGCTAATGCCATGCCATTATCCCAAGGTCTTGATTGGCGTCTGTTTCTGGCTATTGCCATTACCGTATTTTGGCTATTCGGTGGCTCCTACTATATTTCCAGCACCATAGGCTGGTCGCAGTTTTTATCGCAACCCCTGGAAGCGCTGGGTAGTTTTCTGGAAGGTGCTTTTGCGCCATTGGCGTTTCTATGGCTGGTGGTCGGCTACTTTTTGCAGCAAAAGGAACTGTCGCGTAACACTGATGCTATCCAACAACAACATGCAGAGATGCAGCGCAGTTCTGATCAAGCCGAACTTTCAGCACAAGCGATTCAGCAAACTTCAGGGCATAACCAACGCCTGACCTTTATGCGCATGAACGACCTGGTCTGCGAATCCATGGGTTCTACCGTTGGTTTGCTCTATCTATCCAGTCAGGCGGCTGACGGCGAAGGCGCGGTAAGTCGCGATCAGATGATCAGCATGTGGTCTGAAATGTCACGCGGTGATCATGCATTGTTCGCGCGGCAATTTATGATGCTTAATGCCGCCGGCGAACAGCCTCTAAGCGAATTGTTTTTTGGCACTGATATTCGAACCCGACATTCCAACAACTTTATGTCGCAGTTTGAAAGACTGCTTGCCGCCGCAATGCAATGCGATCCTGATGGTTTGATCACTGACTCGGTGAAAGGCAATGTTAACGGTCGCTTATACAAACTGATGTATAACGAATTGAATGAGAAGCCTTTGCCGGATAACTGGTGAGCTCAACTAATCGTAAAAACTGGCCCGTCCTTCTGGTTGCCGTTTGAAGCGTTTGTATTCCCACTGATAGTGCGCCTTGTGCTGTTGAGCGGCCACCTCAATGGTTTTGTTCATACCCGTCACAGATGTTTCCAGATCATCCGAATAAATATCGGGGTCTGGCTCGTTAAACACCACTGTGAAGCCCGTATCGTTAGGCAAGGCATAGGCGTTAACGATACGCGCGCCAGTTTTCTTCGCCAGATTACTCATCAAGGTCATTGAGAACGCCTGAATATCAAAGAAGGGTGCAAACACGCCGCTTTCATCCGCCGGTACCTGGTCGGGCAAAATGCCGACCATCTGCCCGGCTCGCAGTGTTTTCAGTAACTGAATAACACCGCTGCGGTCGGCGGGTACCAGTTTGGCGCCGGTTCGTTGCCGCGCATTCAGAATAAACTGGTTCATGGTTTCGCTGCGCGGTGGGGAATACATGGACTTAACCGTGTCGCAGCATTCGGTTAGATACAAACCCACCACTTCCCAGTTACCCAAATGCGGCGCCAGAATGATCGTGCCCTTGCCAGCCGCCACCGCTGCATCAACTATCTCGCGACCTTGTACCTCGGTTACGAGTGATAAGGCGTTATCGCCACTCCACACATGGGGTATGTCCATTACTGTGCTGCCCAGTGTTTTAAAGCGCTCAAGCAGCAAATCAGCGCGCTGTGCGTCGCTCAGTTCGGGAAAACACAGGGCCAAATTTACTGTGGCCACCCGGTGATTGCGATTTGGGAACACACACATCAAACGACCCAGGCCACGACCCAGTCCGCGCGACACTTTCAGTGGCAGCAGCGCCAATAGCCGGAACACGGCATTGGCGAATGTGTATTTAACCGACATTGCGACTTAGTGTTCCTTAACATTGCTGAGGGTGAATCTGGCATTCATTGTATAATGCCGCGCTGACAATTTTGGCCTGACCTTCGCGCACAAATAACGAACGTCAGCATCGACACTAGCAGGACATTACATTGAGCACGCCAGCGGCCACCCCAGCCACTTTTCAAGACCTCATTTTCGCGCTGCAGCAGTTTTGGGCAGCCAAGGGCTGTGTTGTGATGCAACCTTTGGACATGGAAGTGGGCGCCGGCACTTTTCACCCGGCCACGTTTCTGAAAGCGGTTGGCCCTGAGGCCTGGAATGCCGCTTATTTGCAAGGCTCCAGGCGTCCTACGGATGGTCGCTATGGTGAAAATCCGAATCGACTGCAACATTACTTCCAGTTCCAGGTGGTCATGAAGCCAAATCCTGACAACTTCCAGGAATTGTATCTTGAGTCGCTAACCAGTCTGGGTGTAGACCCGATGGTGCACGACATTCGCTTTGTTGAAGACAACTGGGAATCACCCACGCTGGGAGCCTGGGGTTTAGGTTGGGAAGTGTGGCTAAACGGCATGGAAATATCCCAGTTCACCTACTTTCAGCAGGCCGGCGGGCTGGAATGTTATCCGGTCACTGGCGAGATCACTTACGGGCTGGAACGAATCGCGATGTATTTGCAGGGCGTAGACAGCGTCTATGACCTGAAATGGGCTGACAGTGCCACGGGTATGGTCAGTTATGGCGATGTATACCATCAAAACGAGGTAGAGCAGTCCACCTATAACTTTGATCACGCCAATGTGCCGTTTCTGTTTTCCGCGTTTGATACCTATGAAACAGACTGTCAGGCACTGGTAGAGGCACACTTACCGTTACCAGCTTATGAGTTGGTACTAAAGGCATCGCACACGTTTAACTTGTTGGATGCCCGACACGCCATTTCAGTGACCGAGCGCCAACGATTTATTCTTCGTGTGCGGACCATGGCCAGGGCCGTAGCGCATGAATACTACCGTTCACGTGAGGCGCTTGGTTTTCCCTTGGCCGAGCAATCATTACGCGATGAAGTTCTGGCAGCAGGGGCAGTGAAATGAAGCCTTTATTGCTGGAAATCGGGTCTGAAGAACTGCCACCCACGGCTTTACTGTCGCTAACGACAGCCTTTGCTGAGGGTGTGATAAGTGGCTTGGCTGCTGCTGGCTTGCGCGGTGAAAACAACGGTGATCTTAGCTACCAACAGTTTGCAACGCCGCGGCGCATGTCGATACAGATTGAGCAAATCGCTGATACTGCACCCGACCAGGAAATTGAAAAGCTGGGCCCCAATGTGAAAGCCGCCTTTGACGCTGAAGGCCAGCCCACGAAAGCCGCACTCGGGTTTGCCAGCGGCTGTGGTGTCGGCGTTGAACAGCTTGACCGCAAAGACACACCGAAGGGCGAACGCCTGGTGTTTATAAGCCGTGAACCTGGCTTGCCACTGGCCGACTTATTACAGCAGATACTCAGTGATGTGTTGGCGAAACTGCCCATACCAAAACGTATGCGTTGGGCCGCACGGCGCGATGAGTTTATTCGCCCGGTCAAATGGATTTTGTCCTTACATGGCGAACAGGTATTGCCATTACAGGCATTTGGAGTGCAGGCAAGCAATACCACGCGTGGCCATCGCTTCATGGGCGGTGGCGATCAAACCTTAGTAATCGCAAACGCCACAGAGTACGAGCAACGACTTAAAGAAGACGGCAAGGTAATCGCCAATTACAACGACCGCAAGCAGCTGATAGCAGAACAATTGGATACGCTTGGAAAAACACTCAATGGCGAGGTTGTGGTTGAGGCCGCGTTACTGGATGAGGTTTGTAGTCTGGTCGAATGGCCGCACTGCTTAGCCGGCAATTTTGATACCGAGTTTCTTGAGCTGCCGGATGAGGCGCTGGTGTCTTCCATGCGCTCACACCAGAAGTATTTTCATGTACTGGATTCATCCGGTGCACTGATGCCACACTTTATAACTGTTAGCAACATAGACAGCAAAGACACCCAGCAGGTAATCAACGGCAACGAACGTGTTATACGTCCACGGCTTGCTGACGCGCAGTTCTTTTACGCCAACGACAGTAAGCAGGGCTTGCAGAACATGGCAGAGCGCCTCAGCAGTATCGTTTTTCAAGACAAACTGGGCAGCGTCGCGGATAAAGCATCACGCGTTGGTCAAATAGCGCAATTCATCGGCGATCAAGCCAGTCAGGATTTCAGTGCCTCAGACGCGCACGCCGCCAGGGCCGCTGAATTATGCAAAGCAGACCTTGTCTCCGACATGGTCGGTGAATTCGCTGACTTGCAAGGTACTATGGGCCGCTACTACGCGGTAAACGAAGGTGAAGCCGCCGACGTTGCCAGCGCTATTGAAGAGCATTACCTGCCACGCCACGCCGGTGATCGTTTGCCTGCCACTGATACCGGCGCTCGCCTTAGTCTGGCTGACCGGCTGGATACTCTGGTTGGTATATTCGGAATAGGGCAGGCACCTACAGGGTCTAAAGATCCGTTTGCTCTGCGCAGAGCGTCGCTCGGTTTACTAAGAGTTTTGCTTGAGAAAAATATTGATCTGAATTTACGACCAGTGATTGAGTTTGCCATTGCACAACACAACACCTTAAGTGAACCAGAGCTTAGCGATAAAGTGCTGGCCTACGTGCTGGATCGCTTGCGCGGTTGGTACGCCGATCAACAGATCGCCACCGAAATTGTGCAATCTGTTTTAAACACCGGGTCTGATAACCCGCTGGATATCGATCAACGCATGCACGCGGTCAGCGCGTTTTCCAAACTGGAACAGGCTGAAGCCTTGGCCGCAGCCAACAAGCGTGTGAAAAACTTGTTGGCCAAACAAGAGAATGCGTTGTCAGCATCACTGGACAACGGCTTACTCAAAGAACCGGCTGAACACGCTTTGGCTGAGCAGCTGGCCGCAATGAAGACGGCAACAGCTCCTCTTCTTAGTAAGCGGCGCTACAGTGAGGCTTTGCAAACACTGGCGGGTTTGAAGGAACCAGTAGATGCGTTTTTCGACAGCGTGATGGTCATGGACGAAGACCTTAAACTTCGCAATAACCGACTGGCCTTGTTGCAACAACTGGGTGATGTGTTCGGCCAAATTGCGGACATTTCGCAACTCGCCCAGTGAGCACAAGCATGACACCAGACCAGGCGCAGCTTGTTATTCTGGATCGCGACGGCGTTATCAACATTGATTCCAGCGACTATGTGCGCAGCAGCGAGCAATGGCAGCCTATAGAAGGCAGTATTGAAGCCATCGCCCAGCTGAGCAAAGCCGGCTTTCGGATATTTGTAGTTACCAATCAATCTGGGCTGGCCCGCGGCTACTTCAGCGCTGACGCCTTACAAGCCATGCACGACAAAATGATTAAGTTGGTGCATAAAGCCGGCGGTCGTATCGAGAAAGTGTTTCATTGCCCGCACGGGCCAGATGAGGGCTGTGATTGCCGCAAGCCCGCAACCGGCATGCTTGAGCAATTGGAACACTATCTTGGTCAACCTGTGGCCAAGACATGGTTAGTAGGCGATTCCCTCAAAGACATCCAGCTGGCGCACGCAAAACAATGCAATGCGGTGTTGGTGCGCACGGGTAATGGGCTTGAGACCGAGCAACAATTGGCATCGTTGGACACACAAATTGATCAAAAAACAAGCGTTTTTGACGACCTGGCTGCAGCTAGCGAAATGATCATTAAGCAGCAAAAACCTGCAAAAAAGGCTGTTTTAGGGTCTAAAAATGATGATTTAGGGCTTTTTACGCGCTTTTCGCTAGCGGTACGCGCAGTACTTTTTTACCTTCTGATCGTCATCACACTGTTGCCAGTGTCATTGATCTTAACGCCTCTCAGTGTGTTGTTCTCGTTTACCAATCGCTATCAGATGATTACCAGTTGGAACCGCAGCGCACTGTGGTGCTTGAAAGTATGCTGCGGCATCAGCCACAGCGTGCACGGTGCCGACAATATTCCGAAACAGCCATTTGTTGTGATGGCCAAGCATCAAAGCGCCTGGGAAACAATTTATCTGCAAACGCTGTTTACGCCTTTATCGACGATTTTAAAGCGAGAGTTGCTGCTAATTCCGTTTTTTGGCTGGGGATTGGCGATGTTGAAGCCAATTGCTATCAAGCGGAGTTCACCCAAGGGTGCAATCCGCCAGGTACAAACTCAGGGCGTAGCGCGCTTGAAAGACGGTATTGCCGTTTTGGTGTTTCCGGAAGGCACGCGAACCCACTTTGGGCAAGTTGGACGCTATGCTCGTGGCGGCGCCCATCTCGCTATTGACGCGGATGTTCCAATACTGCCGCTGGCGCACAATGCGGGTAAGTACTGGCCTAAAAAGGGGTTCTTAAAATACCCTGGTGTTATCCAAGTGGAAATTGGCGAGCCTATCCATTGTGAAGGCCGAACAGCGGCTGAACTAACCGACCTTTGTCAGGAATGGATAGAAAGCACGGTTGCAAGAATGCCCGACTAAACCGGGCAAACCACATGCTGCAATAGTTTGCTCAAATGTCGAGGTTTGAAACCGCCAAAGCGTTACTTTCAATAAACTCGCGGCGTGGCTCTACCGCGTCACCCATTAAGGTAGTGAAGATCTGATCGGCGGCAATTGCATCGTCAATGGTTACCAACAACATGCGCCTGGTTTCCGGGTCCATTGTGGTTTCCCACAACTGATCAGGATTCATTTCACCCAAACCTTTGTAGCGTTGAATTGAATGACCCTTGCGGGCTTCATTCATTAGCCATTCCAGGGCCTGCTCAAAGTCTTCCACAGGCTTCACTTTTTCACCACGGCGAATTGTGCCGTCTTCTTCCATTAATGAGCCCACTTTATCGCCGGCGTCTAACAGAGTCTTATAGTCGTTTGAGTCAAAGAAATCCTGGCTCAGGTTATAAAAGGTTTCATTGCCGTGCGCTACAGATACGATCAATGGCAGAAAAACCCCACGCTCTGTATCCTTACGTACGTTCACTTTGAAATAGCTGTGTTCGTTTGCACTAGGATCATGCAGTGCTTCTTCGAGCCCTTTGCACCACTGCGCCACACTATCTTCGTTAGACAGCTCACTGGACAGCAATCGCGGCAGATAAATCATCTTATGCATGGCTATTTGCGGGTATAAACGGCTCAGTCGCTCGGTGACATCCTGGGCCCGCAAAAAGCTGTGCACCAATGTTTCCAGACCTTCGCCACTGATACCAGGTGCGTCTTCATGCACGTGTAAAGAAGCACCGTCCAATGCCGCTTGTAATAAGTGAGCTTGCAGCGCATCGTCGTCTTTCAAGTATTGCTGTTGTTTGCCCTTGGCAATCTTGTACAAAGGAGGTTGAGCGATAAACACATGGCCCAGCTCTATCAACTCTTTCATCTGTCTAAAGAAGAACGTGAGCAGTAGGGTACGAATGTGTGAGCCATCCACGTCAGCATCCGTCATGATAATGATGGAGTGATAACGCAGCTTTTCAGGATTAAACTCTTCCGAGCCAATACCACAACCCAGTGCGGTCACCATGGTACCCACTTCAACCGACGACAGCATTTTGTCAAAGCGCGCTTTTTCAACGTTTAGAATCTTGCCTTTCAAAGGCAATATTGCCTGGGTACGACGGTCGCGCCCTTGCTTGGCCGAACCACCCGCAGAGTCACCCTCCACTAGGAACAGTTCTGACAAGGCCGGGTCTTTTTCCTGACAATCTGCGAGTTTGCCAGGCAAGCCGGCAATGTCCAAAGCGCCTTTACGCCGGGTCATTTCCCTGGCTTTGCGGGCTGCTTCGCGGGCTCTTGCCGCATCAATCATCTTGGAGACAATAGACTTAGCTTCTTTGGGGTTTTCCACCAGGTAATCGCTGAACTGAGCACCCATGGCTTGTTCTACCGCTGTTTTAACCTCAGAAGAGACCAATTTGTCTTTAGTTTGAGATGAGAACTTAGGGTCGGGTACTTTCACAGAGATAATCGCGGTTAAGCCTTCTCTGGCGTCATCACCGGTTGTGGCAATCTTGGCTTTGTCGGCCATGCCTTCTTTTTCAATATAAGTGTTCAGCGTGCGCGTTAAACCGGCGCGAAAGCCCGCCAGGTGAGTACCACCATCACGCTGAGGAATATTATTGGTGTAGCTGAAGATGTTTTCCTGGAAAGAATCATTCCATTGCATGGCCACTTCAACACTTAAGCCATCGTCTTGTTCAACATCAAAGTGGAATACTTCGTTAACCGTGGTTTTATTCTGGTTCAAATACTCCACAAAGGCCTGAAGGCCGCCCGCATAGCTGTAAAGCTCTTCTTCTGCTGAGCGTTCGTCTTTTAACAGAATACCAACACCGGAGTTTAGGAAAGACAGCTCGCGCAGCCGCTTACCCAACTGATCGAAATGAAACTTGATATTGCTAAAGGTGTCTGGTGACGGTCTAAAGTGTACTTCAGTGCCGCTGTGCTCTGTTTCGCCAATTTTCGCTAATGGCGCTTGTGGAACGCCGTGCTTATAGATTTGCTCGTAAACAATGCCTTCCCGGCGAATAGTCAGTTTTAGCTCAGAACTCAGGGCGTTCACAACCGACACACCAACACCGTGAAGGCCGCCAGATACCTTATAGGTATTGCTGTCGAACTTACCGCCTGCGTGCAACACAGTCATGATCACTTCGGCGGCCGATACACCTTCTTCGTGCATATCAGTGGGAATGCCACGGCCATCATCCGATACAGTGATCGATTCGTCCGGGTGAATTACCACGGTGATGGTCGAACAAAAGCCCGCTAAGGCCTCATCAATCGAGTTATCAACCAGCTCAAACACCATATGGTGCAAGCCCGTACCGTCGTCGGTATCACCAATGTACATTCCCGGGCGCTTTCGAACCGCATCCAGGCCTTTGAGCACCTGAATACTGGAGGAATCATAGCTTTCCTCTCCAGACCCTTCTGAAGTATCGTTTTCGTCTGTCATAACTGTGTCCGTTAAATAAAAACGCGTTTACTCAAGCCACCTTATGGCTGAGATGAACTAATCTGCCCATGTTCCACGTGGAACATCTTTACTGGTGTGTCTGGTGACCAAATAGTCCCAAGCTCGCCTGGCTCTATACAGGTGATAAAACACTGCGCTTCGAGGGCTTCAAGCTCTCTGCACAAACGCTGCCTATGATCTGCATCCAATTCCGAGGGCAAATCATCAATTAGAAAAAGACAGCTGCGGTGACCATCACCCCTCAGCATCTCTGCTTGCGCTAGTCGCAATGCACAAACCAGTATCTTCTCCTGACCCCTGGAAAGCACGTCTACCGCTGCTTTCCCACCAATTCGAATCTTGATATCCGCCCTGTGTGGACCAGAACCAGTAAAACCTTGCTGCAAATCTCTGGCGTGATGCTCACCAAGCACTTCCAATAAACCCTGATCTTCGGGCCAGCCCCTGCGATATTCCAGCACCACATCTTCAATACCACAAATACGGGCAACGATCGGCTGAAAAATGGCTTGATAATCAGTTAGGTACTGTTTTCTACTAGCATCCACACTAACGCCGTGATCGGCTAATTCCCGATCCCAGGCCGCCAAACTCGACAGCTGTATTTTACCATGCCGGAGCAGTGAATTACGGTGCTTTATACACTTTTTCAAGGCCTGCCAATGCTCAAGAAAGCGATGTTCCACGTGGAACACTCCCCAATCCAGAAACTGTCTACGCAGCGCTGGGCCGCCTTCTATCAGATCAAAAGAATCAGCATTCAACAACTGAACTGGCAGCAGCTCAGCCAGGCTGGCCAGCGACCGTATTTGTTCACCGTCAATACGTATCTGCGCGACCTGTGTCCGACTGCGACTTACACCAACCTTCTTAACGCCGGCCGACTTGGCGTCTTTTACCGCTGCAAACACAGTGGCACCATCAATAGTGTCTTGAATAACCGAACGCACCTGCCGGCTTCGGAAGCTGCGACCAAGGCAGAGCATGTGAACCGCCTCCAGCACGGAAGTCTTACCGCTTCCATTGGCACCATGGAAAATGTTCACCTGGCCAAGTTCATCCAGCCGAGCCGAGCTAATATTGCGTATCGACTGAATATCCAGCCGGTTAATTGTCACCGGTCAGGGTCTGCTTGCGCGGTTTGTACGATAAATACCGTGCTAGAGTCGCATCGGCATGATCACGTATTGGGAATCAGAGGCCTCAGACTCTTCGATCAAGGCACTGCTGTTGGAATCAGATAAGGTAATGCGCACAGTGTTATCTTCAATAACCCCCAGCACATCAAGCAGATAGTTCACGTTAAAGCCTATCTCCAGAGCGTCTCCCTGGTAATCCACCGCTACTATTTCTTCTGCTTCTTCTTGCTCAGGATTACTGGCCACTATTTGCAAGGTGTCTTGGCCAAGCTCAAGGCGCACACCACGGTATTTCTCGTTCGACAAAATAGCGGCACGTGCAAAAGCCCTACGCAACACGTCTCTGTCACCGTGCAATAACTGAGTACCACCCTTAGGTAAAACACGCTGATAATCCGGGAATTTACCGTCTACCAGCTTAGAGGTCATTCGAAACTCACTGGTTTCGGCACGTAAATGATTACGGCCAAGGCTCAAGCTGATATTGGCTTCGGCGTCTTGCAATAAGCGCGACAACTCAATAACGCCTTTGCGTGGCAATATAATCTGCTTCTCTTCACTGATACCGCTTATGTCATTTGCCTCGCACAAGGCCAAGCGGTGCCCATCGGTGGCCACCAGCTTTAAGCTGCTGGGCGTTAATTCAAACAACATGCCATTCAAGTAATAACGAACGTCTTGCTGCGCCATGGCAAACGACGTGCGATCAATCAAACGCTTCAGGCGCCCTTGCTGCACCTGAAATTCGCTTTGCTCGTTATCGTCTTCCACATTGGGGAAATCATCGGCCGGCAAGGTTGCCAGACTGAATCGACTGCGCCCGCTTTTAACAACCAGCTTCTGCTCGTCTTGGCTGATTTCAACAGTGGCGCCATCCGGCAGCGACTTGCAAATGTCGGTGAGCTTGCGGGCAGGAACAGTAATTGCTCCATCCTGACCGGCTTCGCTTAGCTCTACCCTGCCAAGCAGCTCTACTTCAAGGTCTGTACCCGTTAGAGTTAAGTGCTTGCCGTCCAGTCGCAGCAGCACATTGGCCAATATAGGCAGTGTTTGTCGGCGTTCTACCACCCCCACTACAACGTTTAATGGCTTAAGCAACGCGTCTCGCGTACACACGAATTTCATGATCAGTTCCTGGTTGGTGTTTTGCTCGCAGTGGCTATTTTGCTTAGGTTGTCAGCAACCGCAACAAGTTTTTGTAATCTTCGCTCACATCGTTGTCAGATTCACGCAATTCGGCAATTTTACGGCAAGCATGCAGCACCGTGGTGTGGTCTTTGCCGCCAAAGGCGTTGCCAATTTCTGGCAAGCTATGATTGGTCAGTTCCTTCGACAAGGCCATGGCCAACTGTCTGGGCCTGGCCACAGAGCGATTGCGGCGCTTAGACATCATGTCAGCAAGCTTGATTTTATAATACTCGGCAACCGTACGTTGAATATTGTCCAGGCTCACCTGGCGGTCTTGCAAGGCGAACAAATCTTTCAACGATTCCCGCACAAGCGCCTCATCTACGGGCCTGCCGTGGAAGTTAGCGCTCGCTATCACTCTCTTCAGCGCACCTTCAAGGTCGCGCACATTAGAGCGAACACGCTGTGCTATGAACAAGGCCACATCTTGAGACAAATCAACGCGTGACTGCTCTGCCTTTTTCATCAGAATCGCGGCGCGTGTTTCAAGCTCTGGTGGTTCGATTGCCACGGTTAAGCCCCAACCAAAGCGCGACTTTAATCGCTCTTCCAGGCCTTTGATCTCTTTCGGATAGCGGTCGCAAGTAAGAATCATTTGGTGGCCGCCTTCAAGCAAGGCGTTAAAGGTATGGAAAAACTCTTCCTGCGAGCGCTCTTTATTGGCAAAGAACTGAATGTCATCAATTAACAAAGCATCTACTGACCGGTAGTAACGTTTAAAGTCATTAATGGCGTTCAACTGAATGGCTTTCACCATATCTGCCACGAATCGTTCGGAATGCAGATAAATAATTTTCGCGTTTGGATTCTGCGTTAATAAAGCATTACCCACCGAGTGCATCAAATGGGTTTTACCTAAACCGGTGCCACCGTATATAAAGAGTGGGTTATAGGCCCCTCCCGGATTATCCGCCACTTGCAGCGCGGCGGCTCTGGCCAACTGGTTTGATTTACCTTCAACAAATGACGTGAAATTAAGTGCGTCGATCAAGGCGTGTTGATGCTTAAGACTGCCTTCAACAGCCACCGGCTCAACAACCGGCGCTGGGCGATAAGGCTCTACGGGCGCTGCAGGCTGACCAAAGCCACTCAATGGCGCTGGCATATCCTCAAACTTTGCTGTCTCTTGTTCTTGCCCTTGCATTTGCAAAGCGGCGGCCGATTGCTCTTCCTCAGACACCCCCGACTCTTCCCACAAATTACCCTGCCCATTTGAGCGCGTGCGCGCACCAGGTTGCTGGGCAAAGGCTGGAACCGTGTCAACAACAGCAATTCGAGCGCTAGCGCCGTGCTGCAGCTGCCCCACTACCTCATTGATTCTGGTCAGGTACTTTTCTTCTACCCAATCCTTTATAAAACGATTGGGCGCCATCAATACTAAAGCCAAATGTCGGTTATCAGGCATTAACGGTCGAATCCAGGTTACAAACTGCTGCCTGGGAAGCTCTGCCTCCAAGGAAACAAGTGCTTTCGACCACACCGCGGCGCTGTTTGAGTGAGAGTTGTCTGTTGCCTGCGAGTGACTAGCAGGCTCGCTGGCAGAGGGTAGGCGCGATGAAGAACCGGTGGGATTGGCGTGCATGTAAAGTGGGCTTTTATTAGTGTTGATGGTTTACGCTTGCTGAGCCGGCATTCTACTCTCGGTGAAGGCTTTTATCCACAAAATTATTCGCCTGTGTGTAAATCGATTATTAGTATTTATTTAATACAAAACAATAACTTACGATGTTTATTTACAGGGCCGGGTGGAATATTGGAAAAAATATTTTTTTATACTCGGGTGTGTATAACTTGTTAGTAAGTTGTTATTAGCCGGTGTTAAAGCTGTCATTAACAGCGCTTGTGGGTGTTGCTGATTCACGGCTTTTTCGGCGGTTTATAACATTAACTACAAGCGCTAAATAGTTGTGAAAACACGGATTTTTTACGTTTTCCACATCACAGGATAATCCGGATATCACTGTTTACAGTTCTCTTTAGCGCAGCGCCACACAATAAGCGCGCCAAGGCACTGTTTTGGTGTTTGCTGCACAAAAGTTCAAATTGCCAATTCACAGCGAATTCTCTACAATGCGCCCTCATTTTTTCCAGCCATTTCAACGAGCAACACGCCGTTCTGTATGGCCTGCACCGACTACGCAGTGTTTTGCATTGGCCGGTGTTCATAAGTAATCAGGTACTGACATGAAAAGAACCTTTCAACCCAGCGTTATCAAGCGCAAGCGTTCACACGGCTTTCGCGCGAGAATGGCAACCAAGAACGGTCGCCTGGTCATCAAGCGTCGTCGTTCCAAAGGTCGCAAGAGACTGTCGGCATAATAATTGGTGAAGTGGCATCCGCTGGTTGTACTTCTGGTGAGCCCAGTGATTCGCCGGCCAGTTCTTCATCTGGCCAGTATGGCTTTACCAAGCATCAGCGCCTGCTGTCTGCCAAAGACTATAGCCCCGTGTTTGCCAAGGCTGACTTTAAGGTCTCCAATAAAACGCTTCTGATACTCGCCAGGCCGAACACGCTTGGCATCTCGCGCCTTGGCTTAGTTGTTAGCAAGAAAAACGTCCGTCATGCAGTTCAGCGCAACCGGGTAAAACGGGTAACGCGAGATTCCTTTCGCCACCAACAACACATACTTCCCGCCATAGACATTGTTGTTCTTGCCCGCCGCGGGCTGGGTGAATTATCCAACACCGAATTGCACTCTGAGCTAAATCGCCTTTGGAATTCACTGCTGGCCAAAGCCAGCAACAAAAAGACATATAAAGGAAGCAATACCCAGCAGCAGCAACGGCAATCTAATGGGTAAGTTAAAGACGATTATCAATACCGCGCTAATCTCGCTGATTCGTTGCTACAAACTATTTATCAGCCCGGTATTAGGCCCACACTGCAAATACTACCCCAGCTGCTCAGACTATGCGGTTGAAGCATTACGCCAACACGGTTTGTTAACAGGCGCTCGTTTAGCCGCTTGGCGCATATTGCGGTGCAACCCTTTTTCGTACGGTGGTCACGACCCAGTGCCACCGTCAGATTGTTCCTGCGGCGAAGCCCACATGGCTGAGCTCACCTACACCAAGAGACCGTAGATGGAAATTTATCGTTATTTTTTGATCGGCGCGATCATGTTCTGCGGCCTGGTTTTGATGACCCGCTGGCAAGAGTTTTCCGCCGTTGAGATGGATCAAAGCGGACCCAGCAGTTCACTGAGCAGCACTAACGCCGGTTCGGGTGTAGGGACCGCTGCAACCGCCGTACCCGAATTTGAAGAGCCAGCAACAACCGCCATGTCCAATACGCAATCATCTGTTGCACAGCTTGGCGCGGAAGACAGCGAAGGGCTTGAAGGTCTGGAAGACACCATTCCTGGCGCATCTGTTGATACCTCAGTACCTGTTGTTGAAGAACAAGTCAGCCAGGCCGAATTGATCACGGTGAAAACCGACACACTGGATATGCGCATTGATCCTTTGGGCGGCGACATAGTGTATGTGGCTCTGCCAAAGCACAAAGCCAAGCTGGACGAACCTGAGCTTTTCATCTTGATGAACCGCAACCGCTCAATGACTTATGTGTCGCAAAGCGGACTGGTTGGTCCGAACGCCACCGACAAAGCAGGGCAGCGGCCAGTATTCAGCAGCGCAAAAACCCTTTATGAAATGGCCGAAGGCAACGATGAACTAACGGTGACCTTAAGCTACACTGGGCAAGAAGGCGCAGACATATTAAAGCACTACCAATTCACCCGTAATTCCTACCTGGTAAATGTTGAGTACCAGGTTAACAACCGCAGTGACCAGCCTTGGCGTGCCGCGATGTTTGCGCAGATCAAACGAGATAACTCTGAAGATCCTGGCTCCAACACGGGTGGCATGGGTATGGCCAACTATTTGGGCTTTGCTACCACCAGCGCGGATGAACCCTATATCAAGTTATCGTTTGACGACATTCGCGACAGTGCTTACAAGTACGAGCAAAATGGCGGTTGGTTGTCGATGGTGCAGCACTATTTCATCAGTGCCTGGGTACCACCAAGTGATCAGAAAACCACGTTCTCATCGGCGGTGACCAAATCCGGTTTTAACATCATGCGTATGACCAGCCCATTGCTGAGTGTGGCGCCGCAATCAAACGGTCGCATAGGCGCCCAATTTTATGCAGGGCCGAAAGACCAATACGTACTGGAAGAAATTTCACCCGGGCTTGATCTCACGGTTGATTACGGTTGGCTGTGGTGGATAGCGCAACCCTTGTTTTGGGTGCTGACCTGGTTGCATGGTTATATTGGCAACTGGGGCTGGGCGATTGTTGGCTTAACCTTTTTGATCAAACTGGCATTCTTTCAACTATCGGCGGCCAGTTATAAATCGATGGCGAAAATGCGCGTAGTTGCACCGAAGCTTGCGGCACTGAAAGATCGCTACGGTGACGACAAGCAGAAATACTCGCAGGCAATGATGGAACTGTATAAAAAGGAGAAAATCAATCCTTTAGGCAGTTGCTTACCAATGCTGATTCAAATGCCGGTGTTCATTGCTTTGTATTGGACACTGATGGAAAGTGTTGAATTGCGTCACGCGCCATTCATGGGGTGGATTACTGACTTGTCGGCAATGGACCCTTTCTTTGTGCTGCCAATACTGATGGGCTTGAGCATGTGGTTTATGCAGAAGCTGGATCCGCCACCACCTGATCCTATGCAGGCGAAGATCTTTCAGTGGATGCCAGTGGTAATGACCTTCTTGTTCTTATTCTTCCCGGCGGGTCTGGTTCTGTACTGGCTAACAAACAACTTGTTATCCATGGCGCAGCAATGGGTTATTACTCGGCAGATCGAGGCGGCGGCAGCGGCGAAGGCTTAGTGCCACACCACCCGCTCAACAACGATGACATAGGTGTTTTTGCGCTCAGTGGGCCATCCCTGGCCCATCCCGCGTCCGTCCTTGGCGCTATTCGCTCCAAAACACCTATGTCATCGTTGCTGAGCTACACCGCAGATATTGATAGAACTTTGTCCTGATATCTGATGGATAAACTCGACACAGATACAAT
>JBGCDE010000037.1:0-4754 GCA_045105115.1 Pseudomonadales bacterium
TCTAACTGAAATACTGGGGCGCATCGTTCGCTCGGGCCAGGGTTCATTTCTCGCGGTATTAAAATTGTTCGGTTCACGGGTATCGCCAGGGCTGATGTCATTCCCAATCGAAGGACCGTGTCTGGCTCTTGATTTTCCTAACAAGGGGAAGAGAACACTGGATTTGCTGGACGATCTGGATTCCATCGTGATGGCGTCCGGTGGCTGTGTGTACCCGGCAAAAGACAATCGAATGTCTGCCGCGGCATTCCAGCAGTACTTCCCACAAATGAACGATTTTGTAGAACATATTGATCCGGCGTTTAGTTCGGACTTCTGGAGGCGCGTGAGTGACTGATCAAGAAAACACAACGGGGGCAAGCCACGAATCACAATCTATTGTGATATTCGGCGCGACGTCCGCAGTAGGACAGGAAGTGGCCAGATTGCACGCACAACGTGAAGAGCATTTGATCCTGGTGGCTAGAAATGAATCAGCGCTGGCCATAGTCCGAGACGATTTGTTGGCGCGTGGTGCGATTTCGGTGCATGCGCTTCACGCAGACTTGGCTGACGTAAGGTGCCATGAGGCGTTGCGCGACCGTATCGACGGTGTTGATTCGAAGCCAGCTCGCTATTACGTGTTTTATGGTGTATTGCCAGATCAAAAAGCGTGCGAAGAATCAGTGGAACTGACACTTTCTGCCCTCAATACCAATTTCAGCAGTGTTGTGTCTTTGCTTACGCCTATTGTGCAGCAGATGGAGAAGCAGCGAAGCGGTGCCCTGATCACTGTGTCTTCCGTTGCGGGTGATAGGGGCCGTCAGTCCAATTACACCTACGGAGCAGCAAAAGGCGGGCTAAGCTTATGGATGCAAGGTGTGCGCAACCGTTTGTCGGATGCAGGCTGCACGGTGTTGAATGTAAAGCCCGGTTTTATCGACACACCAATGACAGCCGAAATAGAAAAGGGCGGGCCGTTGTGGGCGCAGCCAGCAGATGTTGCACAAGACATTGTTAAAGCGGCTGATAAAGGCAAGAGCGAAATATACACGCCGTGGTTTTGGCGGGTGATTATGCTGATTATAAAAAGCATACCGGAATTCATATTTAAAAAGCTGAAGTTATGAGTCAATACATTCCTCTAATTTTATTCACGGTCCTGACCAATTTTGGGTCGCAGGTTATGTTAAAGCATGGCATGACGATGGTTGGTGAGTTTGACATGGATGCTGGTGGCTTACGCACCGCGTTTGTGGACGTCTTTTTTAACTGGTATATCTGGGGTGGTTTGCTCGTGATGGGTGTGAGCATGGCCTCGCACCTTGTTGTGCTGTCGCGGGTAGACATTAGCTATGCCTATCCGTTCCTCGGTTTGAGTTTTGTACTGATCGCGCTATGGG
This sequence comes from Pseudomonadales bacterium, assembly GCA_045105115.1. Classification (GTDB taxonomy): domain Bacteria; phylum Pseudomonadota; class Gammaproteobacteria; order Pseudomonadales; family JAUIET01; genus JAUIET01. Next base: position 1,383 of record JBGCDE010000037.1, read on the forward strand.
GTCATTTCATGCTGGCGGAATCGGTCAATATGTGGCGAGTAATGGGTATTCTGTTTATTTGCTTAGGCGTATCGATAGTCGCCAAGAGCTAAATTCTGTTGTTTTCCAAGTCTGTGAACAGCGATTGATGTTGGGTTGAGTGAAGTTTAAGGGAGGATGAGTGAAACATATTATTTTTGGCGGTAATGGCTTTCTGGGCACAGAGCTGTGTAAGAAACTCACCGCTCGTGGCGAGCAGGTATTGATTTGCGATTTAGAGCAAACCTTAAGCAGTGGTATTTACGAGCCCGACAACGTCAGCTACTACAAGATGGATGTAGTTCAAGCTGACACCTTTGCCAACATACAGACAGACCCTGATGACATGGTTTACCATTTCGCAGCTCGTCTATTGGTGCCGATACTGCCGCGAGCAGAGCGCGAAAAGTATTTCTGGGATGCCTTGTATGTAGGTACCCAAAACGTTTTTGATTTTATGGAGGCTCGTGAGCTCAACAAGCTGGTGTACTACACCACCGACATGGTGTACGGGCACACAGTTGAAGATCCGCGCTATGAAACCCATCCCAGGGCACCGCTTGGGCCTTACGGTGAGGCAAAATACCAGACAGAGCTGATGTGCGAACGTTATCGTGAGAAGGGTTTCAATATTACGGTATTCAGACCGCGCCTGATCATTGGCCCCGGCCGCTTGGGTATTCTGGAAAAATTATTCAAGCTGGTTGATATGAACTTGCCGGTGCCCACTATTGGCAGCGGCAGAAACTACTACCAGTTTATTTCAGTGAGTGATTGCGCCGAGGCTTGCTTGTGCGCGGTGGAAGCGGGCTGTCCTAACGAATACTACAACCTGGGTTCGGACGATCCGCCCACCGTAAACAATTTGCTGCGAACCTTAATCAAAGAAGCGGACAGTTATTCGATTCTGCTGCCAACGCCTGCATTTGCGGTGAAGTTTGTGCTAGACATCATGGACCGTATGGGCATGCCTATTATGGATCCAGAGCAGTACCTGATCGCTGATGAAACCTGCGTGTTAGACACCAGTAAAGCGTTCAAAGAAATCGGCTGGCGCCCCGCTGACAACGACGTTGATATGCTGCTGGCAGCGTATTCAGACTATCGCGCGCAGGGCTAAGCGATAAGGTGTTACAACAAGGTTACTCGCAAATACCACTATAGATCTGTGTGCCGTTAGCCGTTCCCCAGAACGGTTTCTCGCGGTCTTGGAAGTGCTCAGCAACATACATAAACATAGCGGCCAGCGGTGCTTCAGATTGCGCCATTGATTTAAAAGATGAGTCTTCGCTTCCGCGGTCTAATACTGTCGTTGACTTATACGCTGAGGTTGTAAACGGCATACCAATCATTTCGCCATTGTTACGATTAATCGAAAAGCTGCGGTCTTCGAACTGCCGAGTGAATTTTTTACTTTCGATCAAAGTGCCTTCATTCGACAGCACGCGAACTTCAACAATCTTGCAAATGTAACCGTCTTCACCGGCAAGTGTGGCAAAACTCAATAGGCTCGAGAACAGTGTGGTGAGTAAAACAATCGTATATCGTGTGTGGTGCATGAAGAACCTCTCAGTGGGAGTGCTAAAAAGACGGCGCTATTATATCGCCCGCGCATCAGCGAGCATTATTCAATGACCAGTCATATTGCATATAACCATCGATATCGAGAATGTCTTCGCCGTTTGGATGCTGATCTTGCAACATCTCCAGTACACCGTCGGTGCCGCCCCAATCGGAATTAAACCAGCTGAATATTTTCGAAACTTTCACGTCGCCTGAATCATCGTCTTCAAATTGCACGCCTCGCGAAGACGTAATGAACACAAGCCGTTGCTCGTCGAGTTGCTGTTGCAATTGGTCAGCGCGAAAAGCGGTATCGCTAAGCACAGGGCAGCTCTGAGATGCGCAATTAATCGCGAAATGAATTCGCGGGTCGCCCATAAGGCGCAGATTCTCATGCTCAATTTCATCGAGCGTCAGTGCGTCATCACCGACTGGATACACCTCGATACTCCATGGGCCAGAAAACCAACCACCAATGTCTTTTATCGAGTCTACCGGGTAATGCGCAAGCACTAAATCGACAGTGAGCGCATTGTAGGCATTGATCAAAAAGGCCATACGCTGTTCAGCTGTGGGCAATTCTCTGAAGTCTATTGATTTGAGGTCAGTAATGAACGGTTCGAAAGCGGGAAGTGTTTTGGCACGTGAATAGTCGACAAGACCGTCTCTCACGATGTTTTGTAGAATGGCATCCCACTGGTCCCACAGTGCGTTCAATTCGGGTTCGGATTGAGCGTGTACTTTGGGAAATACACTAAGCAAAAGAGTGAGTATGACCGCGGAAGACCTGCTGGAAATTGAAGCCATAAAACAATTGAAAAGCCGTTACTTTCGATTCATGGATACTAAACAATGGAGTGCCTGGTCAGAGCTGTTTACCGAAGATTTCTATGGTATTTATACCGGCGATCATCCTGACATTGAATTTCATGGCCGAGATGACATAGTGACTAAGAATCGCGAAATATTGGCAGATCATGCAACAGTGCATCACGGCCACAATCCGGACATAACGCTAACAAGTCCTTTTACTGCTGAAGGAGTATGGGCAATGATGGACTATGTAGACATACCGGGTGCGACCTTTCAGGGGTATGGTCACTATCATGATGAGTATCGTAAAGACGATGGTCAGTGGCGAATTTCGAAAATTCGTTTAAGTCGTATTCGGGTTGATACCGTAAACAACACCTAGCAAGCATCCAGTAAACCACGCATGATTCAATTGCCTTTTCGCACATTTCTCTACGCCATCTTAGTCATGTGTACCGCAGCGCTATGGTCTGGCTATTTGATGGCTATAGACGCGAACGGCAGTGCCGTTATGGTTTCTTCAAGCGCCACTGAGCCAAGACTTAAGGCCAGTGCAGTGTTGGTGGATAAATCCAATCGCTCACTGCGGTTATTGAATGATGGGAAAACCTTGCGTGAATACAGTATCTCGCTGGGGAAAAAGCCAATAGGGCATAAACTTTACGAAGGTGACCAGCGCACTCCAGAAGGGCGTTACACCCTTGATTGGCGCAACTCAAACAGTAAATTCTACCGTTCGCTACATGTTAGTTACCCGAATAGCCGCGATGCAGCCAGAGCCCGTAAACTCGGTAAGAGCCCCGGCGGGAACATAATGATTCATGGCCTACCCAATGAATTTCACTATGCCCCTTGGCTGTATAAGGGCAAAGACTGGACCGATGGTTGTATTTCGGTAAACAACACCGAAATGGACGAAATCTGGGAAATGGTGGACGACGGTACGCCCATCATTATTCTTCCCTAAGCCTCTACGTC